>DASSHR010000168.1:0-17994 GCA_035692745.1 Candidatus Limnocylindrales bacterium
CTTCTTCGCGGACTCTGGCTATCCGGACTTCAACCGGGTCGAGAACGGTGCGCCGGTCGGGGAGACGTGCCAGAGCGGCGCCGACTGCGTCTACCACCGCTATCTGGCACAGCCGAATGGTCCCGAGGCGCTCGCCCAGGCGGGCGTCACGGATGCGGCGTCCTTCGGCGACCTGTACTGGCGGCAGCAATGGTCAACCGCCGAGGGGCTCGTCGTCGCCGCGACGATCGCCGCGCTCGCCGGAGGCCTGCTGTTCGGGGTCGCCGGGCCTCGCCGTTCCGAGCCAGCGCTTCGAGGCGCGGCCGCACCGGCCTGATCCGCGTGACGAAGGTTGTGCCGTCGCGCGCCTTCGCCTGCCCATAGTCCGTGAGAGCGCTGCGACGCGGCGCTCCCAACGGGAGGGGCATGGACACCGAGCTGGTGATTCGGGCGCAACGGGGCGACGAGCAGGCCTTCGCGAGCCTGGCCGTCGCCGCCGGCGACCGTCTTCATGCGTTGTCGCACAGGATCCTGCGCGACGTTGATCTCGCCGAGGACGCGACGCAGCAGGCGCTGCTCGCCATCTGGCGCGACCTCCCGCGGCTTCGCGACCCGGCGCGCTTCGACGCCTGGTCGTATCGGCTCCTCGTCCGCGCCTGTTACGCCGAGGGCCGGCGCACTCGCCAGTGGGCACCGAACCTCCGCGTCCTGCCGGTTGACGAACCGGCCGGACCGGACGCAACGAGCTCGGTCCACGATCGGGACCAGCTCGAGCGCGGGTTCCGCCGGCTCTCCATCGACCATCGCGTCGTGGTGGTGCTTCACCACTACCTCGACATGCCGCTCGAGCAGGTCGCCGAGATCCTCGGCATTCCGCTCGGAACCGTGAGATCCCGACTTCTTCATGCGATGCGCGGGCTTCGCGCGGCGCTCGACGCCGACGCCCGACCTGCACGGCAGGAGGCCGTCCGATGAGCACCGATCACGAGACCTCGCGCATCGTCCGGTCGTGGCTGGACGAGGGCGTCACGAAGCTTCCGGACCGCGTCCTGGATGCCGTGCTCGACCAGGTCCCCACGACCCCACAGCGTCGCTCCGGCTGGAGCACGTGGAGGTCCTACCGAATGAACACCTACATCAAACTGGCGACGGCCGCCGCTGCGGTGCTCGTCGTCGCCTTCCTCGGCTATCAACTCCTGCCATCGATCACCGGCCCAGGCGCCCCCACGGCGCCGCCGACGCCCGCACCAACCGCGGCGCCGCTTGCGGCAGGCGAGTTCACGTCGCACGGTGTCGCCGCAACGATTGATGCGAGAGGCGCCGGCGACGACGTATCCGGGACGATGACGATGTCCGATGCGGGCAACAACGCCACCGTTGATCTCGAATGCAGCCGAACCACCGAGAGCGACATCCTCGTCATCGCCGGCCTGGTGACGGACTCCACCTTCACCGAGAATTTCCCGGAGGGCCACCGCGTGGGAATCGCCTTCCAGCCGGGATCGCCGGTCGAAGCGGTCTGGTACGTCGTCCTCCCCGGCGACGCTCCCCTCGAGCAGTGCCAGGCGGTGATCGATGCCCTCCTTGCCGGGGGGCCCGCCGAGCTGAACGGAGCGCTCGAGCCGATCGAGGGGACCGTGGATCTGCATCCATAGTCCACCCGCTGTCCGAATCAGAACGCCGGCGCGGCCACGGGCCCGCCGGCGTTTCGATTCGCGTGCCCGCGTGCGGGCGGCGCCTACTTCTTGGTGGTGGTGGTCTTCTTCGCGGCCGGCTTGCTCGCCGTGGACTTGGCAGCCGGCTTGGCGGTGGCCTTGGCGGCAGGCTTCGCGGTCTTCGTCGCGGTCTTGGTCGCGGTCGCCGTGGGAGCGGCGGCCTTGGGGGCAGCGGCCTCCGCGGCCTCCGCACGCGACGTCTTGCTGAGCGCGGCGCGAGCCTTGCCGGCGGCCGTCTGGGCGCCCTTCGCCTTGCCGGCCTTGCCGGCGGCGATGCGAGCCTTCGCGGCCTTCTGCGCCTGGGCCTTGCCGATGCTCTTGGCCGGGCCCTTCGTGGTGACCGTCACGCCGCCGAGCAGGTCATTCACCTTGACCGCGAGGCGCGACTTCCGCCGAGCCGCCGCGTTCGGGTGGATGGCGCCGACCTTCGCCGCGCGATCGAGCGCGCTCATGGCCGCGGCAAGCGCAACCTGCGGATCCTGATCGCCGGGGCTCGTCGCCACGTCGACCGCTGTGCGGACGAGCGTCTTCGCGGTGGCCCGGCGCGGGCCGAGGACCTCGTGGCGCCGCGCGGCGCTGCGGACGCGCTTCAGGCCCGAAGGGGAGCGGGCGCCGGTCCAGGTGCGGGGCGTTCTGGCCAAGTCGACGAAACCTCTCGATGATCAAGCAAGCTGGGCAAGGTGCGCGGACGCGGATCGGGCGCCGGGCGCGGAGGCGGATGGTAGCAGAGGCACCGGCCGAGGTCACTCGCATGCGGGCCGGGTTTGTCCTGTCACACTCGATCGCGATGGCAATCCTCGGCGGCTTCCTCGCCGCCCTGTCGTGGGCGACCGCGACCCTTGCCTCGTCTCGAACGAGCCGGATGATCGGACCCCTCTCGGTGCTGGGCTGGGTCATGGCCGTCGGGTGGTTCGCCGCGGTGGGTCCGGCCCTGCTGTCGCCGCCGGTGGATCTCGACCCGGGCAAGGTGATCGGAATCGTCATCGTGGGCCTGTCCCACAACGTGGGCCTCCTCCTCGCCTACGCGGCGCTGTCGATGGGCCGGGTGTCGATCGTCGCCCCGATCACCGCGACCGAGGGTGCCCTCGCCGCGATCCTGTCCGTGCTGCTCGGCGAGCCACTCGCCATCACCACCGCGATCCTGCTGGCGGTCATCGCGCTGGGCGTCGTGCTCGCCGCGGTCGAGCGGTCCGCAGATCGACCGGAGTCGCCGATCGACCCGCCGGGCCATAACCGACGCGCCGCGATCCTCGCGATGGCGGCGGCACTCACGTTCTCGGTCGGGCTCGTCGGCTCCGGGAGGCTGGGCGCAGCCGGGGTACCACCGGCCTGGATCATGCTCGCCTCGCGCTCGATCGGGGTCCTGATCATCGTCCTGCCGCTCGTGCTCACGCGGCGGTTCCGGCTGACGCGGCCCGCCCTGCCGCTCGTCGTGCTCGCGGGCGTCCTCGAGGTGTTCGGCGGCGCGATCTACATCGTCGCGGCGACGGAGGACATCGCGGTGGCGGCGGTGCTGTCCTCCCAGTTCGCAGCGATCGCCGCGGTCGCGGCGTACTTCCTCTTCCACGAACGGCTGCAGCGACTGCAGGTGGCGGGCGTCGTGCTGATCGCCGTCGGGATCACGCTGCTGTCGGCGCTGGGGGGCTGAGCGGCAGCCCGGAAAATGGCGCAAACGGCCGATGTCGGACGGGCGAGCGACTGCGACCGTTGCACCCATGAAGCACGTCGCCAGCCTCCTGATCGGCGTCGCGTTCGCCGCCGCCGCCTGCAGCCAGGCACCGGCAACCGGCGGCCAGCAGCCCGCCGGACACCAGCCCGCCGGACAGCAGCCCGCAGGTCAGCAGCCCGGCGGCCAACCGACCTCCCTCGTCGGTCCGGGCGACATCAGGTTCACCATCACGTTCGATTTCGACACCAGCGCCCTCGACCCGAACGTCTGGAACCGGGGCAGCTTCACCACGTCCGGCGATCTCTCCACGGCGTTCCTCGAGCGCGTGACCGAAGCGCCGACGTACACGGGCTCGCTGTGGCAGTCGTCCGGAACCTATCAATTCAGCGACTGGAAGTGCACGACGCCGGATGAGTGCCTCGAGCCGTGTCTGGGGTCGTACGGCACGTCGGCCTGGCAGGACGAGCCGCAGATCGGCCTGATCTCCCGAAGCGGCTCGAAGGTGGTGGTGTCCGCGCTGCTGAGCGCGACGCCGAAGCCCGACGACGAGCAGTTCCTCGAGACGGCCGATTGCCCGATCACCACGGGCAGTGCCATGGATGGGTTCCCGCGGATGAAGGTCACCATCGACGGTGTGGGCGCCGCCTCGCCGCGACTTTCGGTCGAGGCCTTCCCCTTCGACGGACCGTCGACGCCCGAGCCCGGGGTGGTCTGGACCTTCACGATCACACCGGCCTGACGCCGCCACCCGCGCCGTTCGGGCGCCGCGCAGGAAGCGGTGGCACCCCGAAGCGTCCGATCTTCGCTTCGATAGACTCCCGCGTCGTGACCATCCCCAGTCGCGGCTGCGCAACTGTCAACTGGCATCACCGGTGAGCGAGGCTGGAGCGCAGCGCCGTCACGATGCCTCCGCGCCGGCTCCGCGGCGCGGGTTCGCTTCCGTACACTGCAGCCTTCACGCAGTTGCATGAGGAGGCGTCCGATGCGCGGACTGGTGAGGTTCATGCTCGCTACCGTCCTGCTTTTGTCCCTGGCGGTGCCGGTCCAGGCAGCGGCATCAAAGCTGTCCATCGATGGGCCGGTTTGCGACAACGGCGTGGTGCGGATCACCGCGAGCTCGTCCTGGGCGCCGAACAAGGGCATCAGGGTTTCGCTCCAGGCGCCGGACGGGTTCACCTACAGCACCGGGAACAACACCGGTGCGGGCAACGTGACCACGAGCATCACCGTCCCCTTCACCGGAGCAGGCTCCTACGGCTCCGCAGTCGAGCTGTACCGGTGGACCCACTCCGGGGGCGAACGCCAGGTCGACCTCGTCACCGTCTTCGCGACGATCAACTCCTGCCCGACCTCGACCTAGGGCCGGCACGTCGCTCGTCTCCGTGTCGCCCGGCGGCTGGCCTCGCCGGAGATAGCGCAAAGGCGCCGCCTCCAAACCGAATCCCCATGACGCTGGGTCGCACCCGCTAGGCTCCCGGCTCGTGAGCATCCCCCAGGCTCGGCTGCGGAATTTCTCGATCATTGCCCACATCGACCATGGGAAATCCACCCTGGCCGATCGGCTGCTCGAGCTGACACACGCGATCGATCCGCGCCAGATGACGAGTCAGGTCCTCGATTCGATGGACCTCGAGCGGGAGAAGGGGATCACGATCAAGGCCCGTGCGGTGCGCCTCGAGCACACCGCCCGCGACGGCCAGACCTACGCCCTGAACCTCATCGACACCCCCGGCCACGTCGACTTCGCCTACGAGGTCAGCCACAGCCTGCAGGCGTGTGAGGGCGCGATCCTCGTCGTCGATGCGGCGCAGGGCATCGAGGCCCAGACCCTCGCGAACGTCCACCTCGCGCTGCGCGAGGGACTGACGATCATCCCGGTCCTCAACAAGATCGACCTGCCCTCGGCGCAGCCGGACGTCGTGATGGAGGAGCTCGAGAACGCCCTCGCGATCCCGCGCGAGGAGGTCCTGCTCGTCTCGGCCAAGGAGGGGACCGGCGTCGCCGAGGTGTTGGAGGCGATCGTCGAGCGCATCCCGCCGCCGAAGGGCGACCCGGCCGCGCCGCTCCAGGCGCTTGTCTTCGACTCGCACTACGACCCGTACAAGGGCGTCGTGGTCTACGTGCGGCTCGCCGCGGGCACCCTGCCGGATGACGCCCGGGTGCGGCTGATGCAATCCGGGGCCGAGGCGGAGCTGCTGGAGCTCGGCGTCTTCCGACCCCAGCTCGTGCCGGTCAGGCAGCTGGCGGCGGGCGAGGTCGGGTACGTGGCGACCGGGCTCAAGAACGTTCGCGACGCGCAGGTGGGCGACACGATCACCCTGGCGGCCGCTCCCGCCACGGAACCGCTGCCGGGCTACCAGGAGGCGAAGTCCCTCGTCTTCGCGGGCATCTACCCCGTCAGCGGCGAGGACTACCCGGACGTCCGCGACGCCATCGAGAAGCTGCACCTCAACGACGCGTCGTTCACGTACGAGCCGGAATCATCCGTCGCGCTCGGGTTCGGGTTCCGCTGCGGATTCCTGGGCCTGCTGCACATGGAGATCGTGCAGGAGCGCCTCGAGCGCGAATTCGGGCTCAACCTGATCGCGTCGGCGCCGTCGGTCGAATACGAGGTGCTCCTGATCAACAGGGGCGGCACGGTGCGGGTGGACAACCCGTCGAAGCTGCCGCCGGTGGGGGAGATCGAGGAGATCCGCGAGCCGTGGGTCCAGCTCTCGGTCGTGACCCCATCGGCGTACATCGGAGCGCTGATGGAGCTGTCGACGAACCGGCGCGGCGCGTTCAAGGACCTCGAGTACCTCGACCCGACCCGCGTCCTCATGCGCTTCGAGCTGCCGCTGGCGGAGCTGATCGTGGACTACTACGACCAGCTCAAGACGCGCACGGCGGGCTACGCCTCGATGGACTACGAGGAGATCGGCTACCGGACGGCCAACCTCGTGCGGCTCGACGTGCTCGTTGCCGGCGAGCCGGTCGATGCCCTGTCGATGATCGTGCACCGGGACAACGCGGCCAAGCTCGGACGGACGCTGGTGGCGCGGCTCCGCCAGCTGATCCCGCGGCAGCTGTTCGAGGTGCCCATCCAGGCCGCCATCGGCTCGAACGTCATCGCTCGCGAGACGGTGCGGGCGATGAGCAAGAACGTGCTGGCCAAGTGCTACGGTGGCGACATCACCCGCAAGCGCAAGCTGCTCGAGAAGCAGAAGGAGGGGAAGCGGCGGATGAAGCGGGTCGGTTCGGTCGAGATCCCGCAGGAGGCGTTCCTCGCCATGCTCCGCACGGACGAGACATGAAGGAGCTCGTCGACGCCGTGCCCGATGACCTCCGGATCCTGATCTGCCTCGGCTTCACGCTGCTCCTCGTCATGCTGCGACTCGATGCGCAGCGGTTCAACGCCGCCGAGTACGACGAGCCGGTCAAGGGCTTCCAGCCGTCGCTCCTGCGCCGCCTCGCCTGGTACACGCTCGGCGTCGGCGGTGTCCTCCTCCTCGTCGTCCTGCATCCCAGCGCGGAATTCTCGCTGCACCTCACCGTCGGCGACCGCGCCGGGATCCTGCTTGCGGTCGTCCTGGCCGTGATCGGCGTGGGCCAGGCCATCGCGCTCGCGTGGCTGCACTACCACCGCCTGCGGCTGCCCGACATCGCGGCCTACCCGGGCGCCCTCGCGAACGAGGTGATCACGGCCTTCATCGACGAGGCCGTGTTCCGGGGTGCCCTGCTCGGGTACCTGCTCTGGGCGATGAGCGGCGCGGTCGCGAAGGGCGGGATCACGGAGGGCGACGCGCAGTACCTCGCGATCCTCGGCTCCACGGTCGCGTACGTGCTGGCGACGCGCCTGGGCGCGCCGGGGCGCGACCGGTACATGTTCGCGGTGGCCGCGGTCACCGGTCTCGTCGGTGGCTGGGCGACGGTGCTCACCGGCGGCATCGGCGCATCCTTCCTGGGCCACGCGAGCACCCGGGTGGCGATCTTCCTGACGACCGGCCACGCCGGCCAGCCGCCGGCGCGCGGCACGGAGATCGAGGACGTCGAGCGCCGCCGCCGCACCCCCGAGGGATGGCGGGCAGTCGACCGGGGCGGCGCCCGGGAGCATTGACCGGCACCCAGCCCGGCGCGGCTGCCGCGACGCTGCTCGAAGGGAACGTGGCGCGCCCGCCACAAGCGCTCTATCTCCACGTTCCGTTCTGCGTGTCGCACTGTCCGTACTGCGACTTCGTGGTCGTCGCCGGGCGCGAGGCCCGCGGCCCCTCCAACCGGATCGCTGCCTTCACCGACGCGCTCGCGACGGAGGTCCAGCTCCGCGCCGATGCGCTCGACGCGACGTGGGGCCCGCCGGCGGGTCGGCCGCCCCTGGCCTCGGTCTACCTGGGTGGCGGGACGCCGAGCCTCCTCCCGGCGTCCTCGATCTCCAGCCTCCTCGACGTTGCTCGGGGGAGGTTCGGCCTCGGCGCAGATGCGGAGTTCACGCTCGAGGTCAACCCCGGGCCCGACGAGCGCGGTGACGCGATCGCGCAGGTCGCGGCCGGAGTGACGCGGCTCTCGATCGGGGCGCAGAGCTTCGTGCCCGAGGAGCTGCGGGTGCTGGGCCGGCGGCACACGCCCGAGGACATCCGTGCGACGGTCGCGGCCGCTCGTCGTGCGGGTGCTCGGTCGATCAGCCTCGACCTCCTCTACGACGTGCCGGGCCAGACCGAGAGGTCGTGGGCCCGATCCGTCGAGGCTGCGCTGGCGCTGGACCCCGATCACCTGTCGCTGTATGCCCTCACCCTGGATGACCCGGATGCCGAGGGCCTCACGGGCGGGATCGGCGACCACCTGCCGACGTCGACGGGCGCCCGGCAATGGCGTGCCCGTGCCCGCGCCGGGCAGGACGACGACCGCGCCGCGGCGCTGTACGCAGCGGCGGATCAGCGGCTCGCTGCCGCCGGGCTGCCCTGGTACGAGATCTCCAATTGGGCCCGGCCGGGCCATGCGAGCCGGCACAACCTCGCGTACTGGGAGGGTGGAGCGTGGGAGGCGGTCGGGCCCGGCGCCCACGCGTTCGATGGTGTGACCCGCCGCTGGAACGCCGCCCGTCTCGATTCGTACCTCGGGGCGCTCGCGCCGCGGGACGGTGGGCCTCCCCGCCTCCCGCCAGGCGGCGGGGAGCCGGCTGTTGCTGCGGAGGGCGAGATCACCGCGCTGCGAACCTCGACCGGCCTGCCCGCCGCGGCGCTCGATACGGATCGCGGCCCGGTCCTGCGCTGGGGGCTCGACCAGGGGCTCCTCGAAGCTGCGAATGACCGGCTCGTCCTCACCCGCCGAGGTCGCCTCCTCTCGAACGAGCTGTTCGCCCGCCTCGTCTGACGGGGTTCCTGGCCCGGCGCGCACGGCCCGTGGCGTCGTTGACACTCCTGCCGGGTCGGGCTACGATCCTCGTCAACGCGTTAGCACTCTGGCAGGGAGAGTGCTAACTGCGCAGGAAACAATCGGGAGAACCGGCTTTGGCGCGACGCATCCGCCGCTCAACCGGCCCGCTGGACCTCCGTTCACAGGCGATCCTCCGGGCGGTCATCGAGGAATACGTGACCTCCGCCACGCCCGTCGGCAGCCAGGCGCTCGTCGACCGGTACCGCCTCGGCGTGTCCAGCGCCACGGTCCGCAACATCCTCGCCGAGCTCGAGCTCGCCGGCCTGCTCGATCATCCCCATACCTCGGCCGGGCGCATTCCCACGGATGCCGGCTACCGCTGGTACGTCGAATCGATCATCGATGCGTCGCCGCTGCCCGAGGTCGAGCAGCTCATGATTCGCCACCAGTTCGGGCAGGTGGAGTTCGCCAGTGAGCACTGGTTCCGCCTCGCCGCGTCCACGATCGCCTCGCTGACCCACGCCGCGGGCATCGCGACGCCGGCCAAGCCCGCCGCCGCGCGCGTCCGCCGGGTGGACCTGGTCTCGATCAACGACCAGCTGGCCAGCCTCGTCGTCGTGCTCCGCGAGGGCTCGATCAAGCAATCGCTGGTCGCGCTGGCCGGCCCCGAGGACCAGGACACGCTCACGACCGTTGCCTCCATCCTCAACGACATCGCGCGTGACGCGACTGCCGCGCGCGCCACCGCCGCGCTGGTGCGGATGAATCCCGCCACGCCCCACGCTGGGCTGGTGATGCGCGTGGGCGAGCGGCTCGTTCGCGTCCTCGAGGACTACGACCGGGCCGCGGTCGAGGAAGTGTTCAGCGATGGCCTGCTGAACGTGCTCGGCGCCCCGGAGTTCGCGCACAGCGAGAAGGTCCGGCGCGTCTTCAACGCGCTCGAGAACCGCGCGTACCTCGGCGAGCTCGTCGGCAGCGTTGCCGAATCGGGCGTCGTCAAGGTGTTCATCGGCCACGAGAACGAGCCACCGGACATGCGCGAGGTCGCCCTCGTGCTGGCCCCGTACGGCCGACGCGATCGCGCGGTCGGCGTCGTCGGCGTGCTCGGCCCGACGCGCCTCGCCTATCCCGAGGCCATCGGCACCGTCCGCTTCGTGTCGGGGCTCATGAACGAGCTCGTCGACCACCTGTACCACTGATTCGGGGACCGCACACGACCATGGATCGACCAACCACGCGCGCGCAGCAGCGCGCCGCCGCCATCGACGTCTCGCCGCAGAAGCTCGCCGCCGAGATCGAGCGCCTCACCCGGGAGCGCGACCTCGCTCGCCGGCAGGCGGAGCTCGCCCGCCAGGAGCTGGCCCGCATCGCGGCCGGCGGCGCCATCGCGTCCGACGGCGGACCGCGCGAGAGCGGCGCACGGCCGGTGGGCCGCGTCCGCGCGGCGGCGCAGGCCCTCACCGGCCCGTCGTCCGCCGAGCTGCAGAAGGAGCGCGACGAGTACCTCGCCCAGCTCCAGCGCGAGCGCGCCGAGTTCACGAACTACAAGCGCCGCACCGCGGAGGAGCGCGAGCAGATGGCCGGACTCGCGGCCGAGGGCCTGATCCGCAAGGTGCTCACCCTCGCCGACGACTTCGACCTCGCCGTGTCCCATCGCCCCGAGAGCGGGGTCGATGCCGGCTGGGTCGAGGGCATCGTCGCCATCGATCGCAAGCTGCGCGCCCTGCTTGAGAGCGAGGGCGTGTCGCCGATCGAGGCGGGCGCGGGGGTGCAGTTCGATCCCCGGGAGCACGAAGCCATCGTCAACGTCCCCAACACCGGCCGCCCGGGTGGCGAGATCGTCGAGGAGCTTCGACGCGGCTACCGCCTCCGCGACCGCGTGATCCGACCGGCGCTCGTCGCCGTGGCGGAGCACGACGCGACTGAACCGACCACCACCACCGAATCCATCAACTAGCCAGCAGATCAAGGAACAGGAGCAACGAGACCCATGGGCAAGATCATCGGCATCGACCTCGGCACGACGAACTCGGTCGTCGCGGTCATGGAGGGCGGCGAGCCGACCGTCATCCCGTCGGCGGAGGGCGGTCGGACCGTGCCCTCGGTCGTCGCCTTCACGAAGGGCGGCGAGCGCCTCGTGGGCCTGCTGGCCAAGCGCCAGTCGGTCACGAACCCTGGCAACACCGTCTATTCGATCAAGCGCTTCATGGGCCGCCGCTGGGACGACCCGGAGGTCCAGCGCAGCAAGAAGCTCGTGCCGTACCAGGTCGAGAAGGACCCGAAGTCGGACGGCGTCGTCGTCAAGATCGGCGACAAGACCTACACGCCGCCCGAGATCAGCGCGATGGTCCTGCAGAAGCTGAAGGCGGATGCCGAGGCGTACCTGAACGAGAAGATCACCGAGGCGGTCATCACCGTCCCGGCGTACTTCGACGACACGCAGCGCCAGGCGACGAAGGACGCGGGCCGCATCGCCGGCCTCGACGTCAAGCGGATCATCAACGAGCCCACCGCCTCTGCGCTGGCCTACGGCCTCGACAAGAAGACCGACGAGAAGATCGCGGTCTACGACCTCGGTGGCGGCACGTTCGACATCTCCATCCTCGAGCTCGGCGACGGCGTCTTCGAGGTCAAGGCCACGAACGGCGACACGCACCTCGGCGGCGACGACTTCGACCAGCGCGTGATCGACTGGCTGCTCAACGAGTTCAAGAAGGACCAGGGCATCGACCTGTCGAAGGACGCCCAGGCCCTCCAGCGCCTCAAGGAGGCCGCGGAGAAGGCGAAGATCGAGCTCTCGTCGACCTCGTCGACCGAGATCAACCTGCCGTACGTCACGGCCGACGCCTCGGGCCCGAAGCACCTCGTGATGACGCTCACCCGGGCGAAGCTCGAGGACCTCGTCGGTGACCTGATCGAGAAGACGAACCCGCCGGTCAAGGCCGCGCTCAAGGACGCCGGGCTCAAGCCCGCCGAGATCGACGAAGTCATCCTCGTCGGTGGCCAGACGCGCATGCCCAAGGTCCAGGACGTCGTGAAGACGGCGTTCGGCAAGGACCCCCACCGCGGCGTGAACCCGGACGAGGTGGTCGCCGTTGGCGCGGCGATCCAGGCCGGGGTGTTGGCCGGTGAGGTGAAGGACGTCCTCCTGTTGGACGTCACGCCGCTGTCGCTGGGCATCGAGACGCTGGGCGGCGTCATGACCAAGCTCATCGAGCGCAACACCACCATTCCGACGTCGAAGTCGCAGACCTTCTCGACCGCGTCGGACAATCAGAACCAGGTCGAGATCCACGTCCTGCAGGGCGAGCGAGACTTCGCCGCCGACAACAAGACGCTCGGCCGGTTCATCCTCGACGGGATCCCGCCGGCTCCCCGCGGCATCCCCCAGATCGAGGTCACGTTCGACATCGATGCGAACGGAATCCTGGACGTGCGGGCCAAGGACCGCGCGACCTCGAAGGAGCAGCAGGTCCGCATCACGGCCTCCTCGATGCTCTCCAAGGACGACGTGGACAAGATGGTCCGCGACGCCCAGGAGCACGCCGCCGAGGACAAGCAGCGCCGCGACGACGTGGAGCTGCGGAACCAGGCCGAGCAGCTCACCTACCAGGCCGAGCGCACCATCGGCGACCTGGGCGACAAGGTGTCGTCCGAGGATCGCGCGGAGGTGGAGCGGCAGGTCGCCGCGTTGCGTGAGGCGCTCAAGGGCTCCGACACGGACGCGGTCAAGTCCGGCATGGACGCGCTGACCGGCACGCTGTCACGGGTCGCGACCGCCGCCTACCAGGCAGCGTCGCCGATGGACGGCCCCGGCCAGCCGGGCTCGGATGGGTCGGACGGCACCGACGGCTCCTCGGGGTCCGGCGGCGACGCCGGCTCCGGGGAGGGCGAGCCGGCCGGCGCCGGCACCCGCTCCGGTGGCGGCTCCTCGGACGAGACCGTGGAGGGCGAGTTCAAGGAGGTCTAAGCCGCTTCCGCGCTCTCGAAACAGCACGCGCCGCCGGCGATCTCGCCGGCGGCGCCTCGATTCCTCCCCCTGCGGCTGGTCGCGTGACGTCCTGTGCCAAATTCTCGGGAGCTGGGTGCTATTCGCAAATTTCGCGACAGCTGCGCAGCCGCCGCGCACCTGTCACGAAGCGATCCATGGCTCGTGCGAGGCATCGCCGTTGGATCGTCGGACGCGGTGCCGACCTCCCGCCAGCCGAGAATTTGGCAGGAACAAGACGCCGGCGAGTGGCCCCGACGGGCCACCGAGCCAGCGCCTGACCTCGCGTGTTCTCGCGGGAAACGCGCGATCAAACGTGGCACCGAACTGCCCAAGCCTCCTCCTCGCGGTTCGATCGTCGGGGAGCACCAGGAGCCGCGCGATCCCAACCACCTTCCAGTCGCGATCGCGCGCCAACGTGGGTGCAAGGCGGGCCTTTCGATCAACACCGGAAAGGGTCGCCTGAACATCCGGAACAACGGACTTGATCTCGATGACAAGGAGGATCCGGGAGACGGGATGCCAGGCCAGGATGTCAATCGACCCACGCTCGCCATAGACCTGGAATGTCGCCTCAGGGACAGATGCCCAGCCGTGGCGAGTCAATAGCATGATCATCTGCTCAGCGAGCGAAGCGTGGTCGCGATCCAGGACCCGATCCAGTTCCTCACCCTGCCACAACACGCGAACCGAGAGTCGCGCACCCAGCGCCGCAAGCACGCGCTCCAGTCGGAGCAGGTCGCTATCAAGGGCACGTTCAATTCGCGAGATCTCCGAACGAGAGCATCGTGCACGCGCGCCGAGCTCGGTTTGCGTCCAGCGGCGGCGGCGACGAAGGGCGCGAATGGCGAGGCCGATACGCACCAGATCCACCCGAGGAGCATGCACCGCGCCACTCATCTCGGGCTTATCGCGCGATAGGCTGCGGCTCGCCCATGCCAGCATTGACCACCGCGTTGATCGAGATCGTCGCGCCGGGGCGGCTGGGCAGGCCGTTCCGGTGGCTCCTCTCGTCGAGCGCGCTCACGAACCTGGGCGACGGGGTCATCGTCGCCGCCGGGCCGCTGCTGGTCGCGTCGCTGACGAGCGATGCGTTCCTCGTCTCGCTCGCGTTCCTGTTCGAATACCTGCCGTCGCTGGTGCTGGGCGCCTTCGCGGGCGTGATCGTCGATCGGGTCGATCGACGCCGGCTCGTGATCCTCGTCAACCTCGCTCGTGCGATCGTGTTCGCGCTCGTTGCGCTGGCGATCGTGGGCCACGCCATCAGCATCGCGATCGTCCTCGGCGCGTTGCTCCTCCTGAGCGCGCTCGAGACGTTCGGTGACCTCGCCGGCTCGAGCCTCCTGCCCCGGCTCGTGTCGCGCCAGGGCCTCGGGCTCGCGAACGCTCGCCTGCAATCGACGTACCTGCTGCCCAACCAGCTGATCGGGCCGCCGATCGGGGCGTTCCTCTTCGCCGCCGGGGCATCCATCCCGTTCATCGCCGACGCGATCTGCTATGTCGGCGGCGCGGTCCTGATCTCGCGCGTCGCGGCATCCGTGGCCGCTCGTCCCGCCGAGCGTGCGGCCGATGACGCCGGGGACGCCGATGACGCCGATGACGCCGATGGCGACGCGGATCGCGACGCCGACGACGCGGCCGGTGAACCGGCACCGGAGGGCGTCCGCGGGATCTGGCACGAGCTCGTCGAGGGGTTCCGGTGGCTCATGGCGCACCCGCCGATGCGGACCCTCGTGCTCACGATCCTCGCCTTCAACGTCACGTTCGGCGCGGCCTGGTCCGTGCTGGTCCTGTACGCCCGCGACCAGCTGCAGATGGACACGGTCGGGTTCGGGCTGCTGACCACGGCATCGGCGATCGGCGGGATCATCGGGACCAGCGCGTATGGGGCACTCGAGCGCCGGTTCAGCCTCGCCGACATCATGCGCGTCGGGCTGTTGATCGAGACCGGCACGCACCTGACGCTCGCCCTCACGCACTCGCCGGCCGTCGCGCTCGCGGTGATGGTCGTCTTCGGCGCCCACGCGTTCGTCTGGGGCACGACCTCGACGACGGTCCGGCAGCGCGCCGTGCCCGACGCCCTGATGGGCCGCGTTTCCGGCATCTACAGGGTGGCCGTGTTCGGTGGGATGGTTGCCGGCGCGCCGATCGGCGGCGCGCTCGCCTCGACCTTCGGCATCACCGCGCCGTTCTGGTTCGGGTTCGCGGGATCGGCGATCCTCGTGACGCTGCTGTGGCGGGAATTCCGGCACATCGCCCACGACGCGGAGGTGGACGCGGCCGGCGGGTGACAGGCGACCTGTCACGGTCGGGGCTAGGATTCGCCGCTCATGACAACGGAAACGGCCGCCGAGGCGGCTCCCCGGCCCAGCGTCACCACGTCGTCCGCCGCATCCGCGGCGTCCACGTCGGACTCGCTGATCCGCGCGCGCTCGTTGACGAAGCAGTTCGGCACGTTCACGGCGGTCGACGGCATCGACTTCGACGTCGCCCCGGGCGAGGCCTTCGGATTCCTCGGCCCGAACGGCGCCGGCAAGACCTCGACGATGCGCATGATCGGCTGCACGTCGCCCGTGACTGACGGCGAGCTCCGGATCCTGGGCATGGACCCCCGGCGCGAAGGCGCCGCGATCCGTTCGCGGCTCGGCGTCGTGCCACAGGCGGACACGCTCGACAACGAGCTGACCGTGCGCGAGAACCTGTTCATCTACGGACGCTATTTCGGGTACTCGCGGGCCGAGTGCAATCGCCGCGCCGACGAGCTGCTCGAGTTCGTGCAGCTGACGGATCGGGGCAAGGACCTCGTGGAGCCGCTGTCGGGCGGCATGAAGCGCCGTCTCACGATCGCCCGGTCGCTCATCAACGATCCCCAGGTGATGCTCCTCGACGAGCCCACGACCGGCCTCGACCCCCAGGCTCGGCACCTCGTCTGGGATCGCCTCTATCGCCTGAAGCAGCGCGGCGTGACCCTCGTCCTGACCACGCACTACATGGACGAGGCGGAGCAGCTCTGCGACCGGCTCGTCGTCATGGACAAGGCGAAGATCGTCGCGGAGGGATCGCCGCGCGAGCTGATCGATCGGTACTCGACGCGCGAGGTCGCGGAGTTCCGGTTCACGCAGGAGGCGCGGGACGCGCTCGGCAACGACCTCGAGGGCCTCGCCGATCGGGTCGAGCAGCTGCCGGATCGCGTGCTGCTCTATGCGGACGATGGCGAGGGCGTGGTGATGGCGGCTCGGGAGCGCGGCATCCACCCGGATGCGGTGCTGGTACGGCGCTCGACGCTGGAGGACGTCTTCCTGCGGCTCACCGGCCGCTCGCTGATCGAGTAGCGCGCGGAATGACCGTTGCCGCCCGCGTCCTCGAGCACCGCGCGCGCCAGTACCGGCGCACGTTCCGGGCATCGATCTTCAGCTCCTTCGGGACGCCCGCGCTGTTCCTGACGGCGATGGGCTTCGGGCTGGGCGGGTATGTCGACCGGAGCCCGGACGCGGCCCTGGGCGGGTTCACGTACCTGCAGTTCCTCGCGCCCGGCCTGCTCGCCTCGACGGTCATGCAGTCCGGCTCGTTCGAGGCGACGTTCCCGATCCTCGGCGGGCTGCAGTGGAACAAGATCTTCCACGCGATGTTCGCGACGCCCATCCGCGCTCGCGACATCGCGCTCGGCAACATGGCCTGGATCGCGGTGCGGCTGACGCTGATCGCCACGATCTTTGCGGTGTTCATCGTGCTCTTCGGGGCGAGCCGGTCGCCGCTGATCGTGCTCGCGGTGCCGGTCGCCGTGCTGACGGGCCTCGCCTTTGCGATCCCGATCATGGCCTTCACCGCGACGCAGCGGACGCCGGACCGCTTCGCCACGATCTTCCGCTTCGGGATCACGCCACTGTTCCTGTTCAGCGGCACGTTCTTCCCGATGGAGAGCCTGCCCGACCTCATCCGTCCGATCGCCTGGCTGTCACCGCTGTGGCACGGTGTCGACCTGTGCCGATCGCTGATGCTCGGAACCATCGGCGACCAGCCACTCCTGGCGGTCGCCCACCTCGTGATCCTGCTCGCGATCGTCGTCGTCGGCGCCTTCGCGGCGTTCCGCACGATGGAGCGCCGGCTGGTGCTGGGCTGAGCCGATGACCGCCCTTCGGATCACACCCGCGTTCGGACTGGGCCGGCGCGGCGCGCTGCGGATGATCGAGCGCAACCTGCTCGTGTACAAGCACGGCTGGCTGATGCTGATCTCCGGCTTCTTCGAGCCGTTCTTCTACCTGCTGTCGATCGGCTTCGGGCTCGGCCGGCTCGTCGGCGACGTCGCCGGGCCGGGCGGCACGACGATTCCGTACGCGCTGTTCATCGCGCCGGCGCTCCTTGCGGTCTCGTCCATGCAGGGCGCCGTCGCGGAGTCGACCTTCAACTTCTTCTTCAAGCTGAACTACGACAAGACGTTCGCGTCGATCCTGACGACCCCGATGTCGCCCGGCGACATCTCCGTCGGCGAGCTTGGCTGGGCGTTGATGCGCGGCGCCCTGTACACGATCGGGTTCCTTGCCGTGATGGTCGTCTTCGGGCTCGTGCGGACGCCGCTGCTCCTGCTGGCGCTGCCCGGCGCGCTGCTGATCGGGTTTGCGTTCGCGTCCGTCGGCATGGCGCTGACGAGCTTCATGCGCACCTGGCAGGACTTCGACCTGATCCAGCTCGCCATCCTGCCGATGTTCCTGTTCAGCGGCACGTTCTTCCCGCTGGACCAGTTCCCCGACGGCATCCGGCTGCTGATCCAGCTCACGCCGCTGTACCACGGCGTCGAGCTCCTGCGCGGGCTCGCGGTCGGCGTCGTGGGGCCGCAGACGCTCGTCCACGTCGGATACCTCACGATCATGGGCGTGCTCGGCATCTCGGTCGTCGCCCGCCGGCTCGACAAGCTGCTGCTGAAGTAGCGGTGCGCGAGGCACTCGCGGCGATCGAGCGCGAGGTCGTGGCGTGCCGGCGTTGCCCGCGGCTGGTGGCATGGCGCGAGCAGGTGGCCCGGGAGAAGGTCGCGCGATACCGTGACGAGGCCTACTGGGGCCGGCCGGTGCCCGGCTTCGGCGACCCCGATGCTCGGATCGTCCTGGTCGGGCTCGCGCCGGGCGCGCACGGCGCGAACCGGACGGGCCGCATGTTCACCGGCGATGGCAGCGGCGACTTCCTGTGGCCGGCGCTCCATGCCGCGGGCCTCGCGAGCCAGCCCGAGAGCCGGCGGCGCGACGACGGCCTCCGGGCGGTCGATCTGTGGGTCACGGCTCCGGTCAGGTGCGTCCCGCCGG
>DASSHR010000169.1:0-1187 GCA_035692745.1 Candidatus Limnocylindrales bacterium
TGGCGCGTACCGGCTCTATGACGCGGACGACGTCGAGCGCCTCCGGTTCATCAAGGCCCTGCGCGACGAGACCGGATTCAGCCTGGCCGAGATCGGCCAGCTGCTCGAGGACGAGAACGCGCGCCAGAGCATCGGCGCGCAGTTCCGTGCCAGCACGGACGCGGCCGAGCGCCGCGCGCTCCTGCACGACGGCCTCGCCCGCATCGACCGCCAGGTCGCGACGCTCAAGGCCAAGATCGAGCGGATCGACGAGATGATCACGGCAGCGGAGGCGCGCCGCTCCCACCTGACGGACCATCTCGCCGAGCTGCAGCCCGGCGCAACCGTCCGAGCCCATCCGGAGCGGGGCCGATGAGCCAGGTGCCGGTCCCCGTGGCGGGCTCGACCGTCGCGGCCGGACCGGGAGGCGCCCTGGGCGGGTCCATCGGTGGCACCCGCGCGTTCAAGCATCGCAACTACCGGCTGTTCTTCATCGGGCAGCTGATCTCGCTCGTCGGCACGTGGATGATGACCGTCGCCCAGAGCTGGCTCATCCTGCAGCTGACCGGCGACCCGCTGCTGCTGGGCGCGGTCGCGGCGGCCCAGTTCGGTCCCGTGCTGGTCCTGGGGCTGTTCGGCGGCGTCATCGCCGATTCGCTGCCCAAGCGCCGCACGCTCATCGCGACCCAGGTCTGGCCGCTGGTCCTCGGCCTGATCATGTCGCTGCTGGTGTTCACGAACACGGTCCAGGTCTGGCACGTGCTCGTGATCGCGTTCCTGCTCGGCTGCCGGAACGCCGTCGACATGCCGACGCGGCAGGCGTTCGTCGTGGAGATGGTGGGCCGCGAGGACATCGGCAACGCCGTCGCGTTCAACTCCGCGATGTTCAACGCGGCACGGGTGCTCGGCCCGGCGGTCGGCGGCATCACCATCGGTGCGCTCGGCGTCGCTCCCGCGTTCCTCGCCGACGCCCTGAGCTACGTGGCGGTGATCGTCGCGTACGTGATGATGCGCGAGAGCGAGCTACACAAGCGCCCCGGCATCGATCGGCCAGCCTCGGTCGAGGCGGTGCTCATCAACCTGCGCGAAGGCCTCAGCTACGTGCGGCGAACCCCGCTGGTGCTCGCCGCGATCTCCGTCGTGGCCCTCGTGTCCACGTTCGGCATGAACTTCACGGTCGTCATCCCGCCCTATGCGCAGGGCGTCCT
>DASSHR010000170.1:0-1379 GCA_035692745.1 Candidatus Limnocylindrales bacterium
CCCGCCCGCAGCGCCGCCGCCAGGTCCGCCCGCGGCGCCGGCGAGGCCACGTAGGCCACCAGCCGCACCCCCTCGCTGCCCGGGTCCGGCAGGGCCAGCACCGCGCACTCCCGCACCTCCGGCTCGCGCGACAGCGCCGCCTCGATCTCCCCCAGCTCGATGCGGAAACCCCGCACCTTCACCTGGTGGTCGATGCGGCCCAGAAACTCCAGCTCCGGGAGCTCCAGCTCCGAATCCGACCGGTAGCGCGCCAGGTCCCCCACCCGGTACAGCCGCGATCCCGGCTCGCCGTGGGGGTTGGGGATGAAGCGCTCCGCCGTCAGGTCCGGGCGCCCCAGGTAGCCGCGCGACAGGCCGTCGCCGCTGAGGTAGACCGCTCCGGGGACCCCCTGCGGCACCGGCCGCAGGGCCGCGTCCAGCACGTATAGCCGCGTGCCGGTCAGAGGCCGGCCGATCGACGGCGTCGCCTCTCCCCGCGGGATCAGGGCGATGGTGGTGAAGGTGGTGTCCTCCGACGGGCCGTAGACGTTGTAGACCCGCTCCACCCCCGTGCTCTGGTGGATGGCCGCCACCAGGCTCCCTTTCAGCGCCTCCCCGCCCAGGTTGACCGTGCGCACCGAGGCCGGCACCTGGCCGGCCCGCACCAGCTCGGCCATCGCCGAGGGCACGGTGTCGATCAGCGTCACCCGCTCCGCCGCCGGGTGCTTCGGCAGGGCCAGGGCATTGTCCGCCAGGGCCAGCGTGCCCCCCCAGGCCAGGGTGCAGAAGATCTCGAACACCGACATGTCGAAGCAGACCGACGTCGATCCCAGCACGCAGGCCAGCTCCTCGGCCGAGTAGACCGAGGGGGTCCAGCGGGCCAGGGCCACGGCGCTGCGGTGCTCGATGGCCACCCCCTTGGGGGTCCCCGTCGAGCCCGAGGTGTAGATCGTGTAGGCCAGGTTGTCCGGCAGCGGCAAGGGACCCGAGGCCACCTCCGGAGCGGGGGTCAGCTCCCAGCCCGGCTCCAGCAGCAGGGGCACCGCCGTGGCCGGCAGGCTCTGCTCGAATTCGGCCAGCAGGGCCCGGCGGGTCACCAGCACGGCCGCCCGCGAGCTCTCCAGCAGCACCAGCACCCGCTGGCGCGGGTAGGCCGGATCGATCGGCACGTAGGCGCCGCCGGCCTTGAGCACGGCGTAGAGGGCCACGATGAGGTCGGTGGTGCGGTCGAGCATCACCCCCACCAGCACCTCCGGCCCCACTCCCAGGGCCCGCAGCCGCCGGGCCAGCAGCGAGGCCCGGTCATCGAGCTCGCGGTAGCTCAGGGTGCCGCCGTCCGGGCCGATCAGGGCCGTCCGCTCCGGGGTGCGGGCCGCCTGGGCCTCGAACAGCCCGTGCAG
>DASSHR010000171.1:0-4653 GCA_035692745.1 Candidatus Limnocylindrales bacterium
GCGCCACGTGATCGACCAGTACAAGCACCGCGAGCAGACGATCACCTGCGTCTGCGGCTGGCACGGCAGCTGCGCGACGAACTCGACCGGCGGCTCCGATTGGACCACGCATCTGAACCAGTTCCGGACGAAGCGGAAGTAAATTCGGGCGGCCACGGCCGCGAACGATTTCGACTGAAGGGCGGCGCAAGCCGCCCTCTTCGATTCCCTGGGGCGCGTCGACGGGGCTTCCCGCTCATCGGCATGTTCAGCGGATATGCAGCCGTTCTGGCGGGCCGGACGCGCTTGCATCCCGACCAGCGAGCACTGCAGCGGATTTGAGGCGGTCCCTATGCGCCAATCCGCTGATCTGCCCGCGCAGCGAGCCAAATCGCGGATAGACGGTCGCGCAGGGCCGATTCGGCACACGACGGATCGCCGATCCGAGCCATTTCCGCTGCAGTGCCCGCCCAGCGAGACATCGGGCCGCGGCCGACCGCGGGATCACGTCGTGGCGGCCGGACCCTCGAGGCGGCGGCCGCGGACCCAGGCGCCGCGGACCATGTCCTGGTGGGCGCGGAAGATCAGGCGGCTCATGACCTCGTCGGGCGTGACGCGCTCGGCCTCGTAGGGCAGATCGCGCCGTGGCGCCGTCACCCGCGGGTCGATCGCGATGAGGTCCGCGTCCTTCCCGACCTCGATCGATCCGATCACGTCCTCGAGCCCAAGCGCGACCGCGCCGTCGAGCGTGCCCGCGCGCAACCAGTCGAGCGGCTGCAGGATCGGCCGCGTCTCGCCGGACATCGTCCGGAGCGACGCCTGCGAGTACGCCCCGACCTGCATGACCTCGAAGATGGACGGATCTGGGCCGCCCGCGACGTCGCTGCCGAGCCCGACCTTCAGGCCCGCCTCGCGGAAGCGCGCCAGCGGCATGATCCCGGACGCGAGGAACAAGTTCGAGGCCGGGCAATGCGCGACGCGCGTGTCGGTCTCGACGAGCCGCGCCAGCTCGCGATCGTTCAGGTGCACGGCGTGGGCGAGCACCGTGCGCGCGCCGAGCCCGCCCGCCTGGTCGTACACGTCGACGTAGTCACCTGCCTCCGGGAAGAGTCGCGCCACCTCGGCGATCTCGCCGGGGTCCTCGGAGACGTGCGTCTGCCACCAGGCGCCCGTGCGGGCAGCGAGGGCAGCTGATTCGCGCAGGAGCTCCGCGCTGCACGAGATCGCGAACCGCGGCGTGACCGCATAGCCGAGCCGGCCGCCATCGGCGCCGTGCCACTGCTCGATGAGCTCGGCGGATTCACGGACGGAACGCTCGAGGATCGTCGAGCGATCGATCGTCTCGTCGTACGTGATCCGATCCATCATCACCTTGCCCAGGATCGCCCGGATCCCGTGCGTCTCGGCGGCGCGAAAGGCGCCGTCCATCGAGGCCTTGTAGACCGCGCCGTAGGCGAGGAGCGTGGTCGTGCCGGCGGCGGCGAAGGCGCGGAACGCGGCCGGTGCGAGCGACTCCGCGCCCGCCGCGCTGTCGAACCTCCGCTCCATCGGGAAGATGTAGCGGTCGAGCCAGGTCAGCAGGTCGAGCCCGTAGCCGAGGCCCGCGTTCGGCAGCTGCGGCAGGTGCGCGTGCAGGTCGACCATGCCCGGCAGGACGACGTGCGGCCGGAGGTCGATCGGTTCCGGTGCGCCGTCGACGGCGCCCGCCAGCGCCTGCCATCGACCGAACGGTCCCACCCAGTCGATCCGGCCGTCGGCGCCGACCGACAGGATGCCGTCGACGTGATCGGCGGTGCCGCCGCCTGCAAGCGGCGTCAGCACGCGGGCACGCAGGACGAACGGCGGCCGGTCGGGGAGGCGCATGTCGGCGGGAGGCTAGCATCCTGCCCATGCACGAGATCCTCATCACGGGCGGCACGGTCGTCGATGGGACGGGTGCGGCGCCCTTCCCGGCAGCCGTCGGGATCACACGGGGCGCCCCCGGCGAGACGGCGCGGATCGCCGTCGTCCGGGATGCCGACGCGATCCAAGACGCGGTCGGGAGAGCAGGGCGCCTCATCCATGCGGACGGCAAGGTCGTCGCGCCCGGGTTCATCGACCTGCACTCGCACTCGGGGCTCGTGCTCCTGGCGGAGCGCCGCCACGAGCCGAAGGTGCGCCAGGGCGTCACGACCGAGGTGATCGGGGTCGACGGGCTGTCCTACGCACCGATCGATGAACGGCAACGACTTGCCGAGCTCGTCGAGATGAACGCCGGCCTCGACGGCCGCCCGAGGGGCCTGGAGTACGACTGGGGCTCGGTCGGGAGCTATCTCGACCGGTTCGACGAGGGCACCGGCGTCAACGTCGCGCTGCTCGTCGGCAACTCTGCGCTCCGGCTCAACACCACCGGCTGGGACGAGCGCGAGCCGACCAGCGCCGAGATGGCATCGATGTGCTCGCAGCTGCGGGAGGCGATGGAGGCCGGCGCGTACGGGCTCTCGTCCGGGCTCGACTACCCGCCGGGCGCCTACGCATCCACCGCGGAGCTGGCGGACCTCGCGTCCGTGGCCGCGAAGCTCGGCGGCTTCTACCACTCGCACGTTCGCTACACCCTCGGCGACCGGTTCCTCGACCCGTTCCGCGAGGCGATCGACATCGGGCGGCGCGGCGGCTCGCCGAGCCACATCACCCACTTCTACCACCGCGCCACGTTCCCGGGCCCGCCGGAGCAGATGCTCCAGCTGGTGGACGACGCGCGCGCCGAGGGCCTTGACGTCACCTTCGACGCGTATCCGTACGAGTGGGCTTCGACGCGGCTGCTGATCACGATCCCGCCGTGGGTCCAGGCCGGCGGACCGGCCGCGACGCGGGAGCGCCTCGCCGATCCCGCCGTGCGGGCACGGATCCGCGAGGAGCTCCAGGCGCGCGGCGTGCTCTACGCCGGCGCGGGCGGCATCGCCGACATCCGGCTCGGCGCGTTCCGGCGGCCGGAGAACCTGCACTGCGAGGGCCGGACGCTGGGCCAGGTCTGCGCCGACGACGGCTCCGACATGGTCGACAGGATGTGCGACCTGCTGCTGTCCGAGGGCCTCGGCGTGAACCAGGTCACGCCCGGCCCGAACCTGCCGGGCATCCGGCGGTTCTACCAGCACCCGGTCGCGATGGTCGGCACGGATTCCACCTTCGTGGGCGCGAAGCCGTCGCCCCGGAGCTACGGCTCGTACCCGCGGATCCTGGGCCAGTTCGTGCGTGACGAGGCACTGCTCTCCCTCGAGGAAGCCGTTGCGAAGATGACGTCCCGGCCAGCCGCCCGGCTCGGGCTCAAGGATCGCGGCCGCATCGCCGACGGGTTCGTTGCGGATCTCGTGATCTTCGACCCCGCGACGATCCGGTCCAACGCGACGTACGAGGAGCCCCGCCGCTATCCGGACGGGATCGAAACGGTCATCGTCGATGGCGTTCCGGTCGTCGACGGCGGTGAGCACACCGGCGCGCTCCCGGGCCGCGCGCTGCGGCGCGGTCGCGATTGAGCGAGGTCCCGGCGCCTCGAACGGACACGACGGACCTCGGCCTGATCGAGGCGATCGCGGCCGACCAGGTCGCCGCACGGATCATCGCGCCCGAGATCAAGGTCGAGGTCCACCTCGACCCGGACGTCTCGTGGGCGGTCGCGCCGCTCGCCGACCCGTTCCGGAACGTCGTCCTCGGTTCGCGGTTCACCCCGCAGACCGCCGACGCGCGCATCGCGGAGCTGGTCGCGCGGTACCGGGAAGCCGGGACGAGCTTCGTGTGGTGGGTGTCGCCGTACGACGAGCCGGGGGATCTCGGCGCGCGCCTCGGAGCCGCCGGGCTGGTGCTCGAGGGCACGGCCCCGGCGATGGCCGTCGACCTGGCCGACGTTCCGCTGGACGAACGGCCGCCCTCGGAGCTCGAGGTCGTGCCGGTGACGGACGCGGCGACCCTCGACGAGTTCCTCGACGTGATCGCTGCCGACTGGCTCGAGTGGACCGACGGCGAGCACACCGAGGTGCAGCGCCGGACCCTGGAGGCGTGGCGAACGCAGATCCCGCCGAAGCTGGCCGGTGAGCCGGTGCCGCTGCGCTGGATCGGCAGGGTGGGTGGGCGCGTCGTCGCCACGTCGCGGATCTCGATCGGCGCCGGCGTCGCGGGGCTCTACGCGGTCTCGACCCTGCCGGCGCATCGGGGCCACGGCTATGGCAGGGCCCTGACGATCGCGTCGCTGCGTGCCGCCCGCCAGATCGACTATCGGATCGGCGTGCTCCAGGCGAGCGACCTCGGCTACGGCGTGTACAAGCGCCTGGGGTTCCGCGACCTGTTCTCGTACGGCGTGTTCGTCCATCCGGGCGGCGGCGCGGGCTGATCGTCCTTTGGTAGGCTCCCGCGAAGGATGCCGACCCGGACCATGAGCCCCGGCACGGACGTCGTCGAGCGCGCGCTCGTCGTCGATCCTGGTCAGCGCGTTCCGGGCCGCGCCGCCGCGTTCCCACTTCGGCGCGAAGGCCCCGCCAAGCTGACCGGCGCCGCGAAGTACACCGACGACCTCGTCTTTCCGGGCGCCTGGTTCGGCACGACGATCCGGTCCACGGAGGCGCGCGCCAAGCTCATCGCGATCGAGCTCGATCCCGACGTCGACTGGTCGAAGGTCGTCGTCGCGACCGCGGCGGACGTGCC
>DASSHR010000172.1:0-10847 GCA_035692745.1 Candidatus Limnocylindrales bacterium
CCGCCACCGTCCGAGCCGCCACCGGCCACCGAACCGGAATGACCCTCGAGATCGAGGTCGTCTGCCTCTTCCCCGAGATGCTCGAGGGCCCGCTGTCGGCGAGCATCCCCGCGCGGATCCAGGCGCAGGGCCTCGCGACGATCCGGATCCACGACCTCCGGCAGTGGGGGATCGGCAAGCACCGCAGCGTCGATGACGCACCGTACGGCGGGGGCGCCGGCATGGTCCTGCGGCCGGAGCCTGTGGCCGCCGCGATCGATGCCGTCCGGAGGCCGGACTCGACCGTCATCCTGCTGGACGCCGGCGGCGAGGTCTTCCGACAGTCGACCGCGGCAGCGCTGGCGGAGCGAACGCATCTCGTCCTGCTCTGCCCCCGCTACGAGGGCATCGACGACCGGATCCGGGCGCTGGTGGACCTCGAGCTCTCGATCGGGGACTACGTGCTCACGGGCGGGGAGCTGGCGGCGCTCGTGGTCGTCGATGCGGTGACCCGGCTGCTGCCCGGCGCCATCGACGACGCGTCCACGGCCGAGGAGTCGTTCGCCGACGGGCTGCTCGAGTACCCGCAGTTCACGCGACCCGCGGAGTTCCGCGGCCAGGGCGTGCCCGAGATCCTCGTGAGCGGCAACCACGAAGCCGTGCGCCAATGGCGGCGCGCCGCGGCGCTGGAACGCACCCGTCGTGTCCGGCCCGATCTCCTCGAAGGAGGCGGATAACAGGCAGGCAACGCGGCAACGCCGGCCTTCCTCGGTCGACGCCGAAGGCGGGCCCGTGCTATCGTTCGCCGCCGTCGACCGCCCGGTCGATCTCCAACGACATCCCTCGGCGCCGCCGCGCGCCGCACACGAACAGGACACCACGACCGTGAACGTGCTCGACGAGATCGTCGCCGACCAGATCCGTACGGACCTCCCGGAGCTCGCCTCCGGTGACACCGTGAAGGTGTCCGCGAAGGTCGTCGAGGGCGGCAAGGAGCGAATCCAGGTCTTCGAAGGCACGATCATGAAGCTCAAGGGCGGCGGGATCGCGAAGTCGATCACCGTTCGCAAGATCGCGAGCGGCGTCGGTGTCGAGCGCACCTTCATGGTCAACAGCCCGCGTGTCGAGAAGATCGAGGTCGTGCGGCACGGCCGCGTCCGACGGGCCCAGCTGTACTTCCTGCGCGATCGCGTCGGCAAGGCCGCGACGCTGCGCGAACGGCGCACCAGGGGCTGACGTCCGCGCCCGGCGGCGGTTGCCGGGCTACCCTGAGCCGCGACGATGGCGCCGCGAGTCCCCACCCTCCGCTTCGAGCGCGGCCACTGGAATGCCGGCGCCGTGCGCGTCGTCGGCATCGACGAGGTCGGTGTCGCGCCCACCTGCGGCGCGGTCGTGGCCGCGGCCGTGATCATGAGGCCGGGCTCCCACCGCATCCCCGGCGTGCGCGATTCGAAGACCCTGTCCGCGGCCCAGCGGGAGCGGCTTGCCCCGATGATCCACCGGCGGGCCGTGGCGGTCGGGCTGGGCGCGGCATCGGTGCGTGAGATCGACAGCCTCAACATCTATCACGCCACGCATCTCGCGATGCGGCGCGCGGTTGCAAGGCTCGGTGGCCATGATCACGTGCTCGTGGACGGCAATCGGATCGCCGGGTTCGAGCACGCGGTGGGGCCCTACACCGCGATCGTCGACGGCGACGCGAAGTGCTACTCGATCGCGTGCGCGTCGGTCGTCGCGAAGGTCGTGCGCGACCGGATGATGACCCTGCTGGCAGCGCGCTATCCCGGCTACGGCTGGGAGCGCAACCAGGGCTACGCCACGAAGGAGCATCGGGACGCGATCCGGCGGCTCGGGCTCACGCCGTATCACCGGCGGAGCTTTCTGGCGCTCCAGCGAACCCTCGCCGGCGACCAGATCAGCCTCGACCTCTTCGACGAGGCGGTTGCCTCGGTCGAGATCGAGGCGGACGTGCGCGAGCTGGACCGGCTCGACGGGATCGCGGTCACCCAGCCTGCGGACGACGCGACGGCGGCGTTCGCCGAGGTCGAGGCCATGCTCCGGGAGGCGGAGGAGCCGCTCCGGGTCTCCAGCCCCGACGCCTTCGCCTGACCGCCGTGGTCGGCACGCCTGCCGCCCGGCGCCTCGGGACCTCGATCGTCATCCTGGTCGTGGCCCTGCTCGTGGCGGCCCGCGCGATCGGGATGTATCCATGGAACGACCGGATCTTCGACCTGTGGGCGTACTGGATGACGCGCTTCGGGCTCGACTATTCGAGCGCGGTTCCCGGTCACACCGGCGACTACCTGTACTCGCCGGCCTTCGCCCAGCTCATCGCCCCGCTGACGGCCCTGCCACTGCCGTTGTTCGCGGCCGCCTGGACGGCGCTCCTGGCCGGCATCCTCTACTGGCTCACGGGCTGGCGCGCGGTGATGGTCGGGTTGTTCGCGCCGGTCGCGATCAGCCTCGCGATCGGGCAGACGGACCTCCTCATGGCCGCGGCGATCGTGATCGGCTTCCGCTGGCCCGCGGCGTGGGTCATCCCGTTCATCACGAAGGTCACGCCGGGCATCGGCGTGCTGTGGTTCGCCTTCCGCCGCGAGTGGCGCGCGTTCTGGATCGCGACGGGCGCGACCGCTGCCATCGTGGGACTGTCCGTGCTGCTGAACCCGGCGGCGTGGCTGGGCTGGCTGGAGATGCTCTTCCGCCTCCAGTTCCCGAATCCCGGCGACGGGGTCTACCTGCCGGTGCCGCTGTGGGTTCGCCTGCCGCTCGTCGTGGCGCTGCTGTGGTGGGGCGCCCGCTCCGACCGCCGCTGGACGGTCCCGGTCGCGGTGTGCTGCTCCCTGCCGACGGTGTGGATCAACACGCCGACCATCCTCGTCGCCTGCCTGCCCCTCATCGACTGGGCGGCCGAGGCGCCGGCAGGTCGGTGGGTGCGGGCGTCCGGCGCGCGCCTCGCCTGGACGCCGCTGCGCGTCCGCCGCACGGCGCGCCGGGCCGGGCTCACCCTGCGGCGCGAGCTGAGCGGACTGGGCGCCGGGATGCTGCGCGGGTGATCGGCGGATAAGCCGCCACCGCCATCCTGCCCGTGTGCGCACGGCGGCTCAGCAGGCGGGTGATGCAGCGGAGGCGCTCGTCGCGGAGCAGCTGGCGGCCGCGGGCTGGACGATCCTCGGGCGGAACCTGCGCGTGGGCCGTGCGGAGCTCGACATCGTGGCGGTGGATCCTGGTGGCCCCAACCTCGTCATCGTCGAGGTGCGCTGGCGATCCCGGCGCGACTACGGGCTTGCGGAGGAGACGATCGATCATGCCAAGTGGGCTCGGCTTCGGCGTGCCGCCTTCACCCTGGTCGAGTACGGCAGCATCCATGCCGCGCAGGTCCTGCCGAGGCTCCCATTGCGCTTCGACCTGGTCGTCCTCGAGCCCGGCGGCCGGCTGCGCCACCACCGCCACGTGGACGCCGGATGATCGAATTCGGGATCACCCTTGACGAGGGTGGCCCCCGACAGACGCCCAATTCGGCACCGGCGACGGCGAGCCAGGTCGATCCTGATCCCGGGCCAGACCAAATTGACCTGATGGCGGGCGCAGGGGATCAAACCTCGTCAGGATTGGTTCCGCTGACGACCATCGGACGGGCAGCGCGACCGCCGACCACCGGCGCACGGCGCACCGCGCCCGAACGGGACCTGAGCGGCACTGAGCGGGACTTGAGCGGGACCTGAACGGGACCCGTGGTAGACTCCCGCGGCTCGGATGAAGATCCGGGCTGATCAACCGCCTGGCGTGACCGGCAGCCATTGCCGCGATCGCTGGAGCTCACACGCGGACCGTACCGATTCGGGGCGGTGCCCTCGGCCGAACGAGCCGGAGGTTCCCGACGAGGGTCCGCGGCGGAACAGAACCGACAGGAGGCCCTCAGACCGTGCCGCAAATCTCGATGCGCCAGCTGCTCGAGGCCGGTGTCCATTTCGGCCACCAGACCCGCCGCTGGAATCCGAAGATGAAGCCCTTCATCTTCGCGGAGCGCAATGGCATCCACATCATCGACCTTGCCCAGACCGCGAAGCGGCTCGAGGTCGCCCTCGACTTCGTCCGCGAGACCGTTGCCCGCGGTGACGCCGTCCTGTTCGTCGGGACGAAGAAGCAGGCCCAGGAGCCGCTGGCCGCCGAGGCCACCCGCGCCGGCATGCCGTACGTCAACAAGCGCTGGCTCGGCGGCATGATGACCAACTTCGTGACCATCAAGAAGCGCATCGGCCTGCTCGACCAGCTCGAGGCGCGCCAGCAGACCGGCGACCTCGACCGGCTGCCGAAGAAGGAAGCCGCGAAGCTCACGGAGGAGCTCACCAAGCTCAACCTGACGCTCGGCGGCATCCGCAAGATGAAGCGCCTGCCGGGCGCCATCTTCATCGTCGACCCGCACCGGGAGCGCATCGCGGTGACCGAGGCAAACCGCCTCGAGATCCCGGTCGTCGGCACGGGCGACACGAACGTCGACCCGGATGAGCTCGACTACATCATCCCGGCCAACGACGACGCGATCCGCTCGATCCGCCTGCTGTGCCAGCTCGTCGCCGACGCGGCGATCGAAGGCGCCCAGGAGCGTGCGAGCCGGGCCATCGAGCCCGAGGTCGAGGTGGCGGACGAGCCGACGTATGACGACGCCACGGCGACCGACGAGCTCGTCGCGGCCCTCGCCGGCGGCGGCGCCCTGAGCTTCGCCCCGGACGAGGAGGATGACCTCCTGCCCGGCGGCCCGGCTGCCGCGGCGCCTGCCGAGGAGAGCGGCGCAACGCCCGAGGAGATCGCCGCCGAGCTCGCCCGCGAGGCTGCCGAGGCCGCATCCCGCGACGCCAGCCCCGCCTGATCCGCAGCGCCCCGCCGGCCGGCTGAACGCCGCCGGCGCCAACGCCAAACCGACCGCGGGCCGAGCCGCCCGCCGCACGAGAACAAGGAGCACACGACCTTCATGGCCGAGATCACCGCAGCAGCGGTCAGGGACCTCCGCGACCGCACGGGCGCCGGGATGATGGATTGCAAGCGCGCCCTCGAGGAGTCCGGCGGCGACGTCGAGAAGGCGACCGCGCTCCTGCGCGAGCGCGGCCTCGCCGCGGCCGCGAAGAAGGCCGGCCGCAACGCCCGCGAGGGCCTGGTCTCGAGCTACATCCACACGGGCGGCCGCGTGGGCGTGCTCATCGAGGTCAACTGCGAGACGGACTTCGTGGCCCGTACGGAGCAGTTCCAGAAGCTGGTCCGTGACCTCGCGGTGCAGGTCGCCGCGACCTATCCGAAGTACGTGAGCGTCGAGGCCATCCCGGCCGACGCCCTCGAGGCGAAGCGCCAGGAGCTCCTCGCCGCGGACGACGTCAAGTCGAAGCCCGAGGAGGTCCGCGGCAAGATCATCGACGGTCGGCTGAAGAAGTGGTTCGCCGAGCCGGGCGGCGTGCTCCTCGAGCAGCCGTTCCGCGACGAGGAGCGGCCGGTCCGCGACCTCATCACGGAGGCGATCGCCACCATCGGCGAGAACATCCAGGTTCGGCGCTTCGAGCGGTACGCGCTCGGGGAGGACAAGTGAGCGACGGCTCGACCGGGGGTCGGGACGCGACAGGCGATCCGCGCTACGGGCGGATCCTGCTCAAGCTGTCGGGCGAGGCGCTGCTCGGCACCCGTCCGTACGGCGTCGATCCCGCCGTCTGCACGTTCATCGCCCGCCAGGTGGCGGCGGTGCGTGCGGCGGGCGTGGAGGTCGGCATCGTGGTCGGTGGCGGGAACATCTTCCGGGGGATGGCCGCGGCCGCCCAGGGCATGGACCGTGCCACGGGCGACTACATCGGCATGCTTGCCACGGTCATGAACGGCCTCGCACTGCAGGACGCGATCGATCGGTCCGGCCTGCCGACCCGGGTCATGAGCGCCATCGCGATGAACGAGATCGCCGAGCCGTACATCCGGCGCCGCGCGGTCCGGCACCTCGAGAAGGGCCGCGTCGTGATCTTCGTCGCGGGCACCGGCAATCCGTACTTCACGACCGACACCGCGGCCGCGCTGCGCGCCGTCGAGGTCGGGGCGAGCGTGCTCATGAAGGCAACCAAGGTCGACGGCGTCTACGATGCCGATCCGATGACCGTGCCGGGCGCGCGACGCTTCGAGCGACTCGAGTACACGGACCTGCTGCGCGACCAGCTCAAGGTGATGGACGGCGCCGCGGTCTCGCTGTGCATGGAGAACGACCTGCCGATCGTGGTCTTCGACCTGAACGGGCCGGACAACATCGCGAAGGTCGCCGCCGGTGCGCCGGTCGGCACGCTCATCACGGGTCCGGCGGAGGTGCGGGCATGAGCAACGAGGTCATCACGTCGGCCGATCAGAAGATGGCCCGTGCCGTCGAGGCGCTCGAGCGGGACCTCGCGAACATCCGGACCGGGCGCGCCTCGACGGGCCTCGTCGAGCGCATCCACATCGACTACTACGGCACGCAGACGCCGCTCAACCAGCTGGCCGGGATCAGCGTCCCGGAGCCGCACCAGATCGTCATCCAGCCGTGGGATCGCAGCGCGCTCGGTGCGATCGAGCGGGCGATCATCAAGAGCGACATCGGGCTGACCCCGAACGTCGACGGCACCGTCGTCCGCCTCAACATCCCGGCCCTGACCGAGGAGCGCCGGCACGACCTCGTGAAGCAGGTCCACAAGCGCATGGAGGAGGCGCGGGTCGAGATCCGCAACCTCCGGCGCGAGGCCGCGGACCAGCTCAAGAAGATCGAGAAGGACGGCGAGGTCGGCGTCGACGAGGGCCGCAAGCTCCTCGACCTCCTCCAGAAGACGACCGATCGCCACGTCGACGAGGTCGATCGCGTCGGTGCGGCGAAGGAGCAGGAGGTCCTCGAGGTCTAGTGGCGGGTGCGCCGCTGATCCGACCGACCGACGCTCCGCCGCGCGCTCATGAGGACGACCAGCCGCCCGAGCGCGAACCCGGCCGTTCTGACGTGCCGCGCCATGTCGCGATCATCATGGACGGCAACCGCCGCTGGGCCCGTGCCCGTGGCGCGTCCGAGATCGAGGGCCACGCGGCAGGCGTGGAGGCGATCCGCGAGATCCTCCGCCACGCGGTCCGCCGCGAGCTGCCCGTGCTGACCCTGTACGCGTTCAGCCGCGAGAACTGGGCCCGGACGGACGACGAGGTGGTGGGCCTGTTCGGCCTCCTCGAGAGCGCGATTCGCAGCGAAACCGCGGAGCTGCGCGCCCAGGGCGTCCGCGTCCGGCTCCTGGGCCGGCGCGACGAGCTCCCGCCGGCGACCCGCGCGTCGATCGAATCGGCGCTGGCCGCGACCGCCGACGGCAACCGGCTGCTCCTGAACATCGCCTTCAACTATGCCGGCCGGACGGAGCTCGTCGACGCGATCCGGGCCATCGTCCGCTCCGGTGCCCCAGCCGATGCGATCGACGAGGCGACGGTCGCGGAAGCGCTGTACACCCACGGCCTGCCCGACCCGGACCTCGTGATCCGGACCGGCGGCGAGCACCGCCTCTCCAACTTCCTCATCTGGCAGGCCGCCTACGCCGAGCTGATCACGAGCGACACGCTGTGGCCCGACTTCGGGCCGGCGGACCTGGACGAGGCCCTGGCGGAGTACGCCAGCCGGACCCGCCGCTTCGGGAAGTAGCTCGATGCTTCGTGATCGCGCCCGCAGTGCCGCGATCCTGATCCCGCCGCTGCTCGTCGCGCTGTGGCTCGGCGGCTGGGCAATCGCCCTGGTCGTCGGCGTCGCGGTCGTGCTCGCCGGCTGGGAGGCGTTCCGGCTGCTCACTCGCGCGGGCCACCACTCGCTGCCGGCGTTCGGCATCGTGCTCGCGGTCGTCGTCGCCCTGGGCGACTCGGTCAAGGAGCTGCCGGGAGGGTCGGGGATCCTCCTCGCGGGCCTCGGGATGGTGCTCGTCGGGATCGGTGCGCTGACACGGCTGGATCCGCGCGAGGGGCTGGCGATCTTCGCGACCACCACGTTCGGGGCGCTGTACGTGGGGCTGCTCGGGTTCGTCGTCCGGCTCACGGCCGCGGACGCGCCCGTGGAGCCGACTGCGCTCCTGGGGTTCCTCGGGCCCGGCCGGGGCTGGATCCTGGCGCTGGTGCTGATCGTGTGGGCCTTCGACACGGCGGCGTACTTCACCGGCCGGCAGTACGGGAGGCGGCCGTTCATGGCCCACATCTCGCCGTCGAAGACGCAGGAAGGCGTGATCGGTGGCCTCATCGCCGCGGCGATCGTCGGTGCGGTGTTCACGGCGCTGCTGGGCCGGCCGTGGCCGGCGGGCCTGGTCATGGGCGTCCTCGTGGGCGCCGCGGCGCAGGCGGGCGACCTCGCCGAATCGATGCTCAAGCGTGCAGCCGGCGCCAAGGAATCCGGAACCCTGATCCCGGGCCACGGCGGCATCCTGGATCGGGTGGATTCGTTCCTCTTCGCCGCGCCGGTGGCGTACTTCTATGTCGTCAGCATCCTCCACTGATTCCCAGCGGGGGAGCGGGACCCGCGGGGTCGCGCTCCTCGGCTCGACCGGCTCGATCGGCCGGCAGGCGCTCGATGTCCTTGCGGGCGACCCCTCGTTCCGCGTCGTCGCGCTCGCCGCGGGACGGAGCGCGTCCACGCTGGCGGAGCAGGCCCGCCGGCATCGACCAGCCGTCGTCGCGCTCACCGAGCCTGCCGCCGCGCGCGCGCTCGACGGGCTGCCGGCGGGCACGCAGGTGCTGACGGGCGAGCAGTCCCTCGTCGAGCTGGCCACCCGCGACGACGTGGACATCGTCGTCGTGGGCACCGGCGGCGTCGTGAGCCTTCGATCCGTGCTCGCGGCGCTCGAGGCCGGCAAGGTCGTCGCCACGGCCAACAAGGAGACGCTCGTCGCCGGTGGCCACCTCGTCATGCCCCGCGCCCGCGCCCTCGCCGCCGCTCGCGCCGCTTCGAACCCGACCGACGCCCTCGCCAGCCCGCTCGGCTGGCTCCGCCCGATCGATTCCGAGCACTCGGCCATCTGGCAGAGCCTCGTGGGCGAGACGCTCGCCAGCGTCGACCGCCTGCTGCTGACCGCATCCGGCGGGCCGTTCCTGGACCTGCCCGCCGCGGAGTTCGCGGCGATCACGCCGGAGCGCGCGCTCCGTCACCCGACGTGGTCGATGGGCGCCAAGATCACGATCGACTCCGCGACCCTCGCGAACAAGGGCCTGGAGGTCATCGAGGCGCACTGGCTTTACGATGTCGCCTACGAGCGCATCGACGTCGTGATTCATCCGCAGTCCGTCGTGCACTCCGCCGTCCAGTTCGTCGACGGCTCCCTCAAGGCTCAGCTTGGCACGCCCGACATGCGACTTCCCATCCAATACGCGCTCACCCATCCGGATCGCCGGCCGTCGCCGGCCGCGGCGCCGGACCTCATCGGCATCGCGCGCCTCGACTTCCGCGCGCCGGACCTGGAGCGGTTCCCGGCGCTGCGCATCGCCCGCGAGGCGGGCGTCCTCGGCCCGCGCGCCACGGCGGCGCTGATCGCCGCGGACGACGTGGCGGTGGCGCGCTTCCTCGACGGCAGCCTCGACTTCCCGGGCATCCCGCGCCTGCTCGACCAGGCGGTCGAGCGCTTCGGCGCCTCGGGCGAGCCCGACCCCGACCTCGACGAGCTCGTCGCGCTCGACCGCGAGGTCCGATCGGCATTCGCGGGGGTCGCGGACTGATGGACGGCATCCTGTTCACGCTGCTCGCGATGGTCCTGTTCGTCGTCGTCCTCGGCGGCATCGTGCTGATCCACGAGCTGGGGCACTACCTGACGGCCCGCGCATTCGACGTGCGCGTCCTCGAGTTTGGGTTCGGCTTCCCGCCGCGCGCCAAGGTGCTGCGCTCGAGGGGCGAGACGCTGTTCACGCTCAACTGGCTGCCGCTCGGCGGGTTCGTTCGGATGGACGGCGAGGACGGCGACGCTCCCGATGATCCGCGCTCGTTCTCGGCGAAGTCGCTGCGGATCCGCCTCGCGATCCTCGTCGCCGGCGTCGCCATGAACATCGTCCTTGCCTTCGCCATCTTCTTCTCGCTGGCGCTTTTGGCCTGGCCCGTCGTGGGCGTCAAGATCGGCGAGGTCGAGACTGGATCGCCGGCCGCTGCGGCAGGTCTCCAGGCGGGCGACCAGATCCTCCAGGTCAACGGCGAGGGCTACGAGCTGGCCAGCGACCGGACCGTCATCGACGGGCTCCACGACAACGCGGGCAAGACCGTGACCCTGTCGATCGTCCGAGCCGATGGCACGCGCACCACAGCGCAGGCAACCCTCCGCGCCGCCGCGGACACGAGCCCCACCCGTGGCGCGCTCGGCGTGAGCAAGCTCGAGCAGACGTTCTCCGGCGACTACGTGGGGCACGATCTCGGGACGGCGGTCGGGATGGCCGGCACGCAGCTGACGACGTGGGGCGGGCTGATCCTGAACGGGCTCGGCCAGGTCGTCGGCGGGTTCATCACGAATCCCACCGCGCCGCCGGCGGCGCAGGGCCCCATCGGTATTGCGGTCTCGCTGGCGGACTACCTCCTCGGCTCCGGCCCGATCCTGCTGCTGTTCATCGCCGGCATCCTGTCGGTCAACCTGGGCGTCGTGAACATCCTGCCGTTCCCGCCGCTCGACGGGGGCCGCATGGCGATGCTGATCATCAAGCGCATCTTCGGCGCCCGCGTCAGCCTCCGGGCGGAGCGACTCACCTATGCCGTCGGGTTCGTGTTCCTCCTGGTGTTCGTGTTCTGGATCTCGGGCTTCGACATCGCGAACCTCGGCAACCGATGACCTCGGTCGCGCGCCGCCGGACCGCGACGGTCGACGTCGGCGGCGTTCCCGTCGGCAGCGGAC
>DASSHR010000173.1:0-15258 GCA_035692745.1 Candidatus Limnocylindrales bacterium
CAGCTGCGGGTACGGCACGTTGGCCTCGGCGAGGAGGACGTTCATGTGCCCCGGCATGCGGCCTGCGACGGGGTGGATCGCGTAGTTGACGTTGACGCCTCGCGCCTCGAGGAGCTCGGCCAGCTCGCGAACCGCGTGCTGCGCCTGGGCTACCGCGAGGCCATAGCCCGGGACGATGATCACGTTCTGGGCGTAGGCGAGCTGGATGGCGGCGTCATCCATGCCGATCGACCGCACCGAGCCGCCCTCCGGGCCACCCGCGCCGACCTCGCCCTCGCCGCCGCCGAACCCGCCGACCATGATGTTCATGACGGACCGGTTCATGGCGTCGGCCATGAGCTTGGTGAGGATCGCGCCCGAAGCGCCGACGAGGGCGCCGGCAATGATGAGGACGTCGTTTCGGAGCACGAAGCCGGCCATCGCGACCGCGGTGCCGGTGAAGCTGTTGAGGAGCGAGATGACGACGGGCATGTCCGCGCCGCCGATCGGCAGGACCATGGTGACGCCGAAGACCAGCGACGCGGCGATGATCACGAAGAGGACCTGGATGCTGATCGTGCCGGGCAGCCACAGGTAGATCGCGGCGGCCGCGGTGATGAGCGCCAGCGCCAGCGTCACGAGCTGGCCGCCGGGCACCTTGATGGGCTTGCCCGAGATGACGCCCATCAGCTTGCCGGACGCGATCAGCGAGCCGGTGAAGGTGATGCCGCCGATGACGATGTCGAGGACGGTCGGGATCGACACCTCCAGCCCGATCGAGTTCTGGGCCAGCGTCTGGAGGTTCGCGAGCCGGATGTAGTCGTCGATCGCGATGAGCGCCGCCGCGCCGCCGCCGACCGCGTTGAACAGCGACACCAGCTGCGGCATCGCGGTCATCTTCACGGTCCGCGCGGTATACAGGCCGAGCCCGCCGCCGACCGCGATGCCCGCGATGATGATGATCCAGCCCACGCCGCCGACGGCGCCGTTGACCGCGAGCAGGACGGCGGTGCCGCCGATCGCGAGGGCCATGCCGCCGGCAGAGATGAGGTTGCCGTTGCGGGCCGTGGCCGGGGAGCTCATCCGCATCAGGCCGAAGATGAACCCGGCCGCGCCGATCAGCCACACGAGCCGGACGAGCGTTTCGAGCGCGTCCATCAGGCCCTGTCCTCGGCCTTCGCCGGCGTCGCGGCAGCCGCGGGCTTGCGCTTGAACATCTGGAGCATGCGGTCCGTGACCACGTAGCCGCCCACGACGTTCATCGTCGCGAACGCGACCGCCACGAAGCTCAGGATCTGGCTCAGCAGGTCCGTCGCCGAGGCGGCGATGAACATCGAGCCCACGAGCACGATGCCGTGGATCGAGTTCGCGCCCGACATCAGCGGCGTGTGCAGCGTCGCAGGGACCTTCGAGATCACCGCGAACCCGCTCATGATCGCGAGCACGAAGACGGTGAGGGCTGCCAGGAGCTCGGTGCTCACGCCTTGGCCTCCGGATTGAGCAGCTTCTTCACGGCCTCGGAGCGAATCTCGCCACCGTGGGTGATCGTCACGGGGCCGGCAATCTCGTCGGCGGGGTCGAGGTTGAGCGCCCCGTCCTTGAGGAGCTGGAGCAGCAGCGCGCTGATGTTGCGGGCGTAGAACTGGGACGCGCCGATCGGCATCGAGGCCGGCAGGTTGTCGGGCGAGATGATCGTGACGAGGTTGTCCGTGACGACGGTCTCGCCGGCCTTCGACAGCTCGCAGTTGCCGCCGAGCGCGGACGCGGCCATGTCGACGATCACGGAGCCCGGCTTCATCTTGGCGACCGCATCTGTCGTGACGAGGACGGGCGGCTTGCGGCCCGGGACCTGCGCGGTCGTGATCACGACGTCCATGCCGCCGATGACCTCGTTCAGCTCGGCCTGCTGGGCGGCGCGCTCCTCCGGCGTCAGCTCGCGGGCGTAGCCGCCGGCGCCGGTGGCATCGATCTTCGTGTTCAGCTTCACGAACTTCGCGCCGAGCGACTCGGCCTGCTCGGCCGTCTCGGGTCGGACGTCGTACGCGGAGACGACCGCGCCAAGGCGGCGCGCCGTGCCGATCGCCTGCAGGCCGGCGACGCCGATGCCCAGGATCAGCACGTTGGCGGGCTTGGCCGTGCCGGCGGCGGTGGTCAGCAGTGGGAAATAGCGCCCGAACGCCTCGGCGGCGACGAGCACCGCCTTGTAGCCACCGACGTTCGCCTGGGAGCTCAGCGCATCCATCGTCTGGGCGCGGGACAGCGTGCGTGGGATCGCATCGAGCGAGATCGCCGTCACGCCCTGCTCCGCGAGCTTCGCCATGAGCTTCGGGTCGAGGAGGGGCTGCAGCGTGCCGATGACGGCCTGGCCCTTGCGCAGCTTCTTCGCCTCGTCGTCGCTGGGCTTCTGGACCCGCAGGATCACGTCCGACTGCTCGTACAGGTCCGCGGTCTTCACGACCTTCGCGCCGGCGGCCTCGTAGGCGGCGTCCGGGATCATCGCCCCGACGCCGGCGCCGTGCTCGACGAGGACCTCGACCCCGGCCGCGGTGAGCTTCGACAGTGCATCCGGCACGAGGGCGACGCGTCGTTCGCCGGCCGCGGTCTCCTTCGCGACGCCAACCTTCATCGGGCCATCACCGGGCTGGGGACTCCTCCATCGCGCCAGGTCGACCTGTTGTCGACGGCGCCCTCCATCTGTACCGCGCCGAAGTCTAGCGAGAACAGCCCGCTGCGGCGTGGGAGCGGCCACGATGGCACGGCCGCGCGCCGGTCGGCGCGCCGCGGCCTGGCGACCCGCCACCCACGGGGCTCAGTCGGTCGGCTGCACCGCCGTTGCCGGCGAGAGGTCGCAATCGGGCGTCGTGCACAGCGTCAGGCCGAGGTTCTCGAGGCCCTCGGCGAGCGGCGTGAAGCCCAATCGGTCGTTGATCCTCCGGGCGATGATGCCCGCCGGCTGCCCCTTGACGAGCACGGCGCCGCCTGAATCGCCGGTTCCGACCTCCATGTCGGTGAGCGCCATGCACGGGAAGATCGTGTCGAGGTCGTACGGCCCCGTGGCGACGATGGTGCCGCTTCGAAACCGCTCGCGGCCGTCGACCTCGACCTGCGCGCCCTTCGCGAGATCCGCGCAGCCGAACGGCCGCGTTCCGTCGGCGATCGTCCGATACCCGCCGGCACCCATGTCGACGACATTCAGGTGACCCCACGGGATCCGATCCGGCAGCAGCGCCAACGGCATGAAGTCCGACGGGGCGCAGAACCGGTCCGGCGGGCAGTCGGCGAGCTGGGCTCGCGGACCCAGGACGCCGACGACTCGCCCGTCGCCATCGCGGAGCCGGACCCCGGGCTCCATGCAGTGGGCGGAGCTCAGGAGCACGATCGTCTGGTCCTTGCGTGCGTAGAAGCCGCCCGAACAGCCCGGCGTGACGGTCTGGCCGGCCAGCACGGGTGGGTCGAACCTGGCCGCGACGCGCGCGGTCTGCGCATGGATCCGCAGGGCCGTCAGGCCGTACCACCCACCCGCGACCAGGGCGACCGTCCACGCAATCGCCGCGAGGACGGCGGTCTTCCGGCGTCGGGTCACAGCACTGCGCCGCCGACCCCGACTTCCATCAGCGTCAGCACGTACACATGCCCCAGCGCCGACCACAGGATCGAGCCGGTCCGCCAGTTCAGCCAGGCGAAGACCGAGCCGCCGACGAACGTCGACCACAGCTCGACGTCGGGCTTGCCGAGATGGGTCAGCACGAACGGCACCTGCACGACCACGAGCGCCAGCGGCCCGATGCGCCGCCACAGCGCGAACATGAGGAATCCGCGGAGCAGGAATTCGGTGGGCACGAGCTCGGCGAGATGGTTGTCGAGGGCCCAGCCGAACGGCAGCGCGGCATCGCCGTAGAAATGCCGGAAGGATTCGAGCCCGGCGAGGGCCAGGATGACCGGGGTCATGACCACGAGGCCGGCGACGAGCAGGCCGATCCCCCAGCGCCAGTCCCCGAGGGTGACGCCGTAGCGCCGCGGGTCGTCGCGGAAGCCGAGCACCACGATCGCCAGCGGCGCGACGCCGAACAGCACGAACCGGGCGATCGGCACGGGAGTCAGGCCCAGCGAGAATTCGTTCAGGGGCAGGAACGATCCCCGATCGGGCGGGATGAGCCAGCGCAGCTGGTCGATGACGATGAGCGCCGTCACGGTGAACACCGCCACCGACGCGCGGCGGGGGAACGCCAGCCCGAACAGGCGAAGGTCGCGGAGGTCGGCGTCGTTCGGCGGGTAGTCGGGGCCGTCGGTGGCGCGCCGGTACAGGCCGGCGAGGGCGGCCGTGAGGGCGGCGCTCATGGCGGCGGCAGGAGCTCCAGCGGTTCGGGCCAGCGCGCGGCGCCGCCCTCGGTGACGACGCGGACGTCGACGCCCGCGGCATCGAGCAGGCTCGCGGCAATCGAGGCGCGCGACCCGGACTTGCAGAACACGGTCACCGGCGCGCCGGGCGGCAGCTCCCCGAGGCGCCCTGGCAGATCGGCGACGAAGATGCGCTCCGCGCCGGGGACGACGCCGTCCTGCTGCCACTCGATCGGCTGGCGCACGTCGAGGAGCACGCGCCCATCCTCCGCCCCCTCGCCGCTCGCGCGGTCGTCGTGCATCTCGCGCATCGTCGTGGTCTTGTACGTCGCGACCTCCCGGCCGCTGGTTGCCCACGCGTCCATCCCGCCCTCCAGGAAGCCGGGCACCCATTCGTAGCCGATGCGCAGCAGCTCGGTCGTCGCCGTCGCCAGGGCATCCGGTCGCCCCTCCGGGAGGACGAACAGCACCTTCGACGCGAATGGGAGCAGCCAGCCCACGTAGCCCGCGAACGTGCCGTCAAGCTCGATATTGAGCGCGCCCCGGATGTGGCCGGCCGCGAAGGCCGCGCGGCCGCGCGCGTCGACGATGGTCGCGCCGGCACTCGCTGCGGCGTCGAATGCCGCCGGGTCGAGCGGCGGCGGGAGGATCAGCCGGCCGAGCACGCGCGGGCCGGCGCGGTTGATCGGGGCCATCTGCGCGTAGTAGGCGGGATACCGCCCGAGCCCGCCGGTCGCCTGGGCACGAAACGCCTCGAATGGCTCCGCGGCGGCTCGGAACGTCGGGTTGGCGAAGCGCTCCGCCGCGACCGTGGAGACTCGCTTCGAGCTCGCCGGACCGGCGCTGCAGAAGCTGCCCGCGCCGTGAGTCGGCAGCACCTCGGTGGCGTCCGGGAGCGTCGCGAGGCGCTGCAGGGTCCGCTGCTGGTCGCGCGTCAGGGCGTCGGCGAGCACCGGCCCGAGCAGGTCCGTGCGCCCCGCCGAGCCGACGAGGAGGCTGCCGCCGGTGAAGACGCCGATCGGGTCGTCGTTGCCGGCGCCCGCGTCGGTGACGGCCCACGCGAGGTGCTCCGGCGTGTGGCCCGGCGTGGCCCACGCCGTCAGTCGGAGCCCACCGATCTCGACTGCGTCACCCTCGTCCATCGCACGATGCTCGAACGCGTAGCCGCCGCGCGCGGGCGCCGCGATCTCCGCGCCGGTGGCGGTGCGCGTCTCGATCGCCCCCGACACGTAGTCGTTGTGGACGTGCGTCTCGAGCACGTACCGGATTCGCCAGCCGCGGCGCTGCGCAACGTCGAGGAACCGCCACGCATCCCGCTGCGGGTCGACGAGCACCGCCTCGCCGCCGCTCGCCAGCAGGTACGAAGCGTCCCCCAGCCCGGGCGTCACGAACAGCTCGAGGTCCATCGGGGCGCATCGTACGGCGCACCCAGCGGCGCGGCGCTCCGGCCGCGCGCCCGCGGGCCTCCGGCGATCCGCCTCGTACCATTCGCCCATGGCAACGAAGATCGGCTACGCCGCGTCCATGGAACAGTTCCACCCCACCGATCTCCTCGACTGGTGCGAGCAGGCCGAGGGGGTCGGCTTCGAGGCCGGGTTCATGGTCTCCGAGCACTTCCACCCGTGGACACCGACGCAGGGCCAGGCGGGCTTTGCCTGGGCGTTCATGGGCGCGCTCGGGTTGCGCACGAAGGGCCGGTTCGGCACCGCGGTCACCTGCCCCGGCTTCCGGTATCACCCCGCGGTCGTGGCGCACGCCGCGGCGACCCTCGGCGCCATGTTCCCCGGCCGGTTCTGGCTCGGCCTCGGCGCTGGCGAGGCGCTCAACGAGCACGTGATCGGCGGCGAGTGGCCGGAGGTCGGCGTTCGATCGTCGATGATGTTCGAGTCGATCGAGATCATCTCGAAGCTGTTCAGCGGCAAGGTCGTGAAGCACAAGGGCAACCACTTCACGCTCGAGTCGGCCAGGCTCTACACGCGGCCTGAGGAGGCCGTCCCGATCTACGTCGCGACGTCGGGTCCGATCAACGCGAAGAAGACCGGGCAGTTCGCGCAGGGCATGATCACGGTCGGGGCCGCCGACGAGAAGGTCAAGCTGCTCTGGATGGCCTGCGACGAGGGCTGCGAGATCGCCGGCAAGGCCAAGGTGCCCAAGCTCCTCCAGCTCCACGTCTCCTGGGCGCCGACCGACGAAGAAGCCCAGCGCAACGCCATGGTCGAATGGCCGAACGGCGGTATGCCCTTCCCGAAGCAGGACATCAAGAACCCCGAGGACTTCGCGGCGATGGCGAAGCTCGTCCGACCCGAGGACTTCAAGAACCGCGTCCTCATCTCGTCCGACCTCGAGCAGCACACCGCGCACGTCCAGCACTACCTCGACATGGGCTTCGACGAGATCCACCTGCACAACGTCGGGCGCAACCAGTCCGAGTTCATCGCGGCCTTCGGCCGCGACGTCCTGCCGAACCTTCGGGGCGCGTCCGCCTGACCCAGCGGTCGCGGATCAGCGCGCCAAACGCCGCCCGCTCGGCTGCTCGTATGACCGCCTTGCTCGTATGCGCGATTTCTGCCGCCATGGGCACCCGGCCTGGGCCATGACCGTTGGCGACATACAAAGGCAGGGCGAGCCGGGCCCAATCGCCAGGTGAGCCGGGCCCAATCGCCAGGTGAGCGGCAGCCAAGTGGCGTCTGCCATCGTCGATCGATGGCTTGGTCCTCCAGAGACGATGACGATCCGGCGATCCTCGCCGGCCGGGTAACGCTCGGGGCGGCCGTGCGACGCGCCCGGCTGCGCCGAGCCATGTCGCAGCGCCAGCTCGGCTGGGCGGTCGGCTTTGACCAGACGACCATCTCACGCCTCGAGACGGCGAAGCTGCGCGGCATGCGGTTCAAGATGCTGGTTCGGCTGATCGGCATCCTCGGCGGAGACGAGGCATGGGCGTTCCCGGACGGGCCGGCCGCGCCGAAGCGGCGCCTGCCGGGGCAGGACGATGCGAATGCGTCGGGCGCCACGCGGGATAACGCCGCCTGACCGCCCTTCCGCCCTTCCCCGCGTGCGCGGTTCGTATGACGCCGACGGTCATGGGCGGGCGGACTCGAATCCGACGGCCGATTTCGGTCATACGAGTGAGGCGCGCCGGGCGATCGGAGCGTGCGGCTGGTGGAGCGGGCGACCAGATAGTCCCAGCGCCGACATGGCCCGCGTTTGCTACAGACACGCGGCAATCGCGCGGCGTAGCCTTGCAGCGCCGCGACGACCCTGCGCCTTCCATCGGACGCCTGCCCATGTCGACCCAGCCCGCTCGCCGACCATCTGCCGCCCGGCGATTCGCCGTGCGAGCGCTCGCGGGCCTCACGCTGGCGGCGCTTGCGGCGCCGATCGCCCCCATCGTCCGCCAGGCGATCGACCATGGCGTCGATACGAAATCCGGCGCCGTCGCGATCAGCCTCGCGAGCGATCAGCTGGTCCGCCTGCCCATCGCCGCGTCGCACGTCAGCCTCCATTGGACCGGCAGCCCGGACGCCCACCTGATCCTGAACGTCGGCCGCACGCCGGAGCAGATGAGCGAGGACATCGCGATCGGCGCCGACGACGACGCCGCGCCGTGGGCAGATCCGACGACCGTCAACTACAGCGAGGTCGTCTGGGCCGACGGGGCGCGCTGGGCGCGCATCCGCACCGACACGCCCATCGAGCAGCTCACCGTCGTCGCGATGGACACCGATGACGCCCGCGGGATCGACCAGTCCGGCGTCGTCGACGCGGCGGTCAACCAACCCGCCGTGATCACCCGGGCCGGATGGGGCGCGAACGAGGACTACAGCCACAACAGCGGCGGCTACGAGCGCTTCGCGCAGCAGTACGCACCGCTCCAGAAGCTGATCGTCCACCACACGGCCGGTCGCAACAACGATCCGAACCCGACCGCCACGATCCGTGCGATCTACTACGACCACGCGGTGATCCGCGGCTACGGCGACATCGACTACAACTTCCTCATCGACGCCCAGGGCCACGTCTACGAAGGGCGCCGCTCGCGCGAGTACGCCGATGGCGAGTCGCCGACCGGCGAGGACCTCCAGGGCAACGTCGTTCGCGGCTCCCACGCCCGCGACTACAACGACGGCACGATGGGCGTCGTCCTCCTGGGCAACTTCACGAGCGTCATGCCGACGACGGCGGCCCGCAACGCGCTCGTGAACCTGCTTGCGTGGAAAGCGGAGCGCCACGGCATCGACCCGAAGGGCGCCTCGACCTACACGAACCCGATGCTCGGCAACTCGAAGTACCTGTACAACATCTCCGGCCATCGCAACGTGAACAACACCGCGTGCCCGGGCGAGCTGTTCTACAACACGTTTCCGCAGCTCCGGCAGGACGTCGCGAACAAGATCGCGTCGACCTCCGGCGCGAACGACAAAACCCCGCCGACCGTCCTGTCGCTCACCCCGCTCGTCCCGAACCCGACGGGCGCGCACACGATCCCGTTCGGGCTGATCTTCAGCGAGCCCGTCACCGGGCTTGCGAAAGGCGACTTCACCGTCTCCGGCAGCTCCCCGGGCTGGAGCGTCGACTCGATCACCGGCACTGCCTCGACGTACACGGTCAACGTGAAGGCCGACGAAAGCGGCGACGGACCTGCGGAAGGATCGGTCAAGCTCACGCTGCCGGCCGACGCCATCGCGGACAAGGCCGCCCACGCCGGCCCGGCCGACGATGTGACTGCGACCGCCCATTTTGCGGTCGACGAGACGCCGGCCACCGCGATCCTGTACGCGGTCAACACCTCGACCGCCCCGCTCGGGACGAGCTTCGGCGTGTCCGTGCTGTTCGACGAGCCGGTCGCCCGCTTCGAACCGACCGACGTGACGATCGGCGGAACGTCGAACGCGAAGACGCCCTGGACCGTGGAGCGGATCTACGGCGAGGGCGTCACGTGGAACTTCACGGTGGATCGGCAGGATGAGCACCCCGCCGACGGCACGCTCACGATCCAGTTCGCGGAGGGCATGACCGTCGACCTTGCGGGCGTCGCGTCGGCCAAGTCGAACACGATCACGCGCGTCATCGACCATTCGGCGCCCACGAGCACCGCCCCGCGCGCGAACCTCCGTGCCGGCACCACCCTCAACGGCGGGGCCGAGCGCGTCCGGCTCACGTGGACCGGCAGCGACGTGGGGCCGGCGGGCCTGAAGTCGTACGAGATCGCGCGTTCCTACGATGGCGCGGCGTTCAAGTCGATCGGCACCTCGACCGCGGGCCAGTTCGACTGGTCGATGACCCCCGGCCACACCTATCGGTTCCGAGTCCGCGCGACGGACAAGTCGGGCAACGTCGGTGCCTGGGCCACGGGGCCCGTGGTCAAGGCCGCGCTGACCCAGCAGACGAGCTCGGCGCTGCACTGGTCCGGCTCGTCGACCACGACCTCGTATTCGAAGTACTCCGGCGGCTCCGAGCGCTACCTCCGCGCGGCGGGCGCCTCCGTCTCCTACACGACGACTGCGCGCAGCCTGTCATTCGTGACGACGCGCAGCCCGAGCCGCGGCAGGGCGGACATCTGGATCGACGGCGTCAAGGTCGCGACGGTCGATCTCTCGACCCCGGACACCGTGTACCAGTGGGTGGCGTATTCGAAGACGTGGTCCAGCTCCGGGACGCACACGATCAAGGTCGTGTCGGTGGGGAGCCCCGTGCCGCGCGTCGACATCGACGCGTTCGGCGTCATCCGCTGACGCCCGCTGCCCGGGAGGCAGACGGCCCTACTCGCCTAGGCTGCCGCCGCGGGCGATCCGCCGCGCTCGTGCCGTTACCGCGAGGAACTCGCGCAGGTGCTGCATCGGCTTGATGTGGCTCGTCTCGTCACCGTAGATCGTACGGATCGGGACCCAGTCGATCGGCCACTTCTCGCGCAGGCAGACCGCGATCATCTCGACCTCGAAGGCGAACCCCGAATCGCGGCTCTCGAGCATCGCGCGCATGAGCCGCCGGCCGATCAGCCGGTAGCCCGACTGGTTGTCGGCGATCCAGCGCCCGAGCGCGCCGGACAGCACCACCGTGCCGAGCAGGTTCGACGCGCGCCGGATCGGCGGCATCCGGCGGAAGCTGCGGCGGCCGACGATGAGCTCCGTCGCCCGCCCGTCGACAGCGCGCCACGCGTACGTGCCGAGGAAGGTGGGGATCTCCGCGGCGTCGTGCTGGCCGTCGCCATCGAGCGTGATCACCGCCTCGACGTCCTGCTCCAGCGCGGCCGCGAACCCGGCACGCAGCGCGGCACCCTTGCCCTGGTTCGGCGCCTGGCGGATGACGCGGGCGCCCGCCGCCTCCGCCACGGCCGCCGTGTCGTCCGAGGACCCGTCATCGACGACGAGCACCGCCACGGACCGCCGCGCAGCCTCGATCACCGGTCGGATGCGCGTCGCCTCGTCGTGTGCGGGCACGAGCGCCAGGACGCGCTGCTCCAGGCCCGGGGTCAGCGCGCTCGACGGCGCGTTCGCGGGCGCGTTCAGCGCGCTCGGTTGCGCGTTCATCGCGATCCCGGGGCTCCCGGTCGACGTCGTCGCAGCCCGATCCACACCAGGGCGAGGCTCGCGAGCGAGATCGCGATCGCGCCCCAGACCACGGCTTGCCCGGCGATGGCGGCGCCCACATCGTCGGCGGGTTCCGGCGGCGGCGGGGCGGATGCCGCGGGGCCTCCGGGCGTGGCCGCAGTCACTGGCGGCGCGCTCGGGGTCGCGAGCGGCGGCAGGCTGCCCGGCGGCGGGAGCGTCGCGTCCGGCGTGCTCGGGCTCGGCGTCGGCGCGAGCGCCGATGGCGCGGCCGTGTTCTTCGGCGGCGCTGCGCTGGGCTTGGCGGTCGGTGGCGGCACCACCGTCGTCGTGAAGTTCGCCCAGAGGTACTCGCGCGGCGTCAGCCCCGATTCGTGGATCGCGGCTGCGAGCTCCCGGCCGACGTACCGGAAATGCCACGGCTCGTACGAATAGCAGGTGAGCTTGATCTTGCCCTTCGGGTAGCTCATGACCCAGCCGTATTCCCAGGCGTGGGCGGCCATCCAGACGCCCGCCGGCGTGTCCTCCCAGTCCGTGTGCAGGGTGAGCGGCGTCGGTGGGTCGCTGCGGAAGTCGATCGCGAGGCCCAGCTGGTGCTCGGAGTGCCCTGGCCGCGCGGAGACCGTCAGCGCCTCCGTCCGCCCGAGCCGCGACACCCAGCCGTCGAACACCGCCTGCTGCTCGGTGTAGCTCCGGTACGAGCTCTGGACGCCGATCGGCGCGCCGGCCGCGCGGGCCGCGTCGGCCAGTGCCCGGAGGTCGTCGACCGCGATCGCGCGGATGGTCTTCTTCGAGCCCGTGAGCCCGGCCTCCGTGACCGGCACGAGATCCGGCGGTACGTACGTCTTGGTCACCCGCAGGATCGTGTCGACCAGCGTCTCCTGCCAGTCTCCGTAGCCGCGGGGCGAGGTCAGGATGTCGTCGTAGCGGCAGGCCGGCAGGGCGCCCATGGCCCGCGCGGGAGCGCCGGCGCCGCCGAGGGGACCGAGGAGGAGCAGCGCAAGCACGGCGATCGCTGCCGCCACCGGGGCCAGGCGAGTCATGGGACGGCGAGGGTACACCGGGCTTTCGATCGGGCTCCGGAGGCGGCCCGGCTACCATCCCCCCGATGTCGAAGACCGACCAGCCGGCGCCGCGCACCGTCGTCGTCGACGGCCGGACGTTCGAGCGCCTGCCGATCCGTACGCCGGTCCTCACCGCGAGCGACGACATCGCGACCGCGATCCGCACGAACGCCGGGCCATTCCTTCTGCCGCGCGACACCGTCGTGCTGTCGGAGTCGGCGGTGGCGATCATGCAGGGCCGCGCTCGCGACTGGCGCACGATCCATCCGAGCCGGTTCGCGCGGTTCCTCTCCAGCCGCGTGCTGAAGACCAGCTACGGCACGGGGCTTCGAAGCCCATACGCGATGCAGTACGCGATCGAGCTGTCAGGGCTGTGGCGGATCCTCCTCGCGCTGCCGGCCCACGTCGTCGGCCGGGTGCTGCGGCGGAAGGGCTGGTTCTACCTCGTCGCCGGGCTGAACGCCCGGATGATGGATGCCGAGCACACGATGGGCGTCAAAGAGTTCTACGAGTGCTGCATCCCGGCGCCCGCGGATCCACCGGGCACGGTGAAGGCGCTCAAGGCAGCGACGGGCTACGACATCGCGATCTGCGACATCAACGACATCAATCCCGCCTGGTGCGTCGCGACGACGCTGCCGCCGGATCGGAAGCGCCTCCTCGAGCGAAGCTTCGACGACAACCCGCTCGGCCAGAGCGACGAGCAGACGCCGATCGGCATCTGGCGCGAGGTCGCGCCGACGGCCTGACCCGCGGTCAGTCGAGCTCGAGCGGCAGCTGTGCGCCACGGCGTGCGGGCTCGGCCGGCCGGGCAGCGCGTCTGGGCTTCGGGCCTGCGACTCCCGCAGCCAGCAACGGCTCGCCGACGCGGCGGGCCAGCAGCTCGGCGATCGGCCACCAGTCGAAGGCGTCCGTCACCTGCGATGCCGGCACGGTGACGAGGCACTCCGGGGCGATGAACCCGGACAAGCGCTCATCGAGGATCCGTTCGACGGTGTCACGGAACTCGTCGTTCGTCGATCGGACGCCGTCGGCGCGGAGGACGATGTCGGGCAGGAGGCGTACGACCAGGTCGTAGGTCTGCGACCAGCGACGCACGAGCGGCTCGACGTCGAACCGGTCGTCGCCATCGCACGCCCGTAGGTAGTACGCGAAGTTGTCCATGACGCCGCGATCGAGCACGAGCACATCGGCCTTCGGCGCCAGCTCGAGCTCCTGGCGGATCTGGGAAACCAGCACCCACAGCTGCGCCTCGCCCGTGGCGCTTTCGTTGAACCCCAGCGGGTTGTCGCGGACGACCTCGCGCCCGTACTCGACCGATCGGCCGGCCCGCTGGATCACGCTCGCGAATCCGTGCGCCGCGGTCGTCTTGCGGATCCCGTGCGACCCGATGAACGCGATCTTGGCGTGCCGTGACCAGCTCACCCGGCGAATCGTACGCGGGCGATCGTCAGGACCTGAGCAGCGAGTACTCCCCGTTGTACCGGACGCCGAGCAGGTTGTTGAAGAGGTTGAGCATGTTGATGTAGCCGATGAGGAAGCTGAGCTCGACGAGCTCCGAATCGGTGAAGTGCTCGTGGAGCTGTGCCTGCAGGGACGCCGGGACCGCGTTCGAGTCGTGCATCGCGGCGCGCGTGTACTCGATCGCCAGGCGCTCCCGCGGCTCGAGCGCTGTCGGTTCGGCGATGACCTTGAGCGGCTCATCGAGGATGTCGGCGATGTCGACCAGGTCGCAGTGCGAGCTCGTGCAGAACTGGCAATCGTTGGTCTGGGACGCCGTGATGATCACGAGCTCCTTGACCCGCCGCTCGAGCACGCCACCCGGGTAGACCGAATGCCCGAAGCCCGCGAACGCCCGCAGGATCTCGGGCCGCAGGCACATCGCCTGGAGCATCTCCACGGGCTGGTGACCGCGCTCCCAGAGCCCGCGGCTCTCGTCGAACGAAGGGTCGTCCTTGACCGCCTCGAACGCGGCGCGGATCTGTTCCGGGGTGACGGTGACGCGCATCGACTGGGCTCCTGGCTGCGTAGACTCCGCCCGATGGTCGCACACCGCGAGCAGGGTTCTCACCGTCATCAACCCGTCGTCGCGATGGCATACAACCGCCGTTGATGGAGACCGCCGACGCCGTCGCCCGCTACCTCGTCCTGGCGGACATCTCCGGGTACACCCGCTTCCTTGCCGGTGTCGAGGGGCAGCACGGCGACGACTTCCGCGCCGGCTTGCCGGCCGGATACCGTGCGCTCGGCGAGCTCCTGCAGCGCGTTGTCGATGGCCTCGCGTCCGATTTCCGGCTCGTGAAGGTCGAGGGCGACGCCGTGTTCGCGACCGCGACCGCCGACGCGGTCGACGGCCGGGGATCGGACGTGCTCGATCACCTCGCCACGACGTACCGAACGTTCATCGAGCGCCGCGACGCGCTTGCGACCAGTGCGACGGACGACAAGTGCACCGCATGTTTCGCCATCGGCCAGCTCGACCTGAAGGTGGTCATCCATCGCGGCGTCGCGGTGCAGCATGCGATGGGCGGCGCATTCGATCTCATCGGCCCGGCGGTTGTGGTCGTGCACCGCCTGCTCAAGAACACCGTCCGCGATCGACTCGGATTCCGACCCTATGTGCTGGTGACGCAGGCGGCGGCGTCAGCGCTCGGGCTCGGCGACCGCGGTGTCGCGCACCAGGAGCAGTACCCGGACGTGGGCTCGATCGACGGGCGAGTCCTCGATCTCGCGGAGCTCGCCGCCATCAACCCCACGCGCTGGCCGGTGCCGCCGACCGGCTCGCAGGCGTGGCCCGAGATCGGGATGCAGGGCTAGATGGGAAGGTCGGGCCTTCGACTTGCGGGCGCGCTGTGGATGATCGCCGGCGTCGTCTGCGCCGGGCTCCTGGTCTTCGTCCTCATCGGCGAGCGCCTGAGCGACCTGGGAGCCGTGTTGCGGAATCCGGGGCCGTCGCTCCTGTTCCTCGGAGGCACGATCGTGGCGCTGGGGATCGGCGTGCGGCTCCTCACACGACCAGGTCCGGGAATCGTTCGGGTGTCGAGCGCGGTCGGCATCGCGTGGCTGATGATCTTCGGTGCGGTGGTCATCGGACCGCACGACGAGCCCGGTCCGATCTACTCGAGCAGCCTGATCACCGGCTTCGGCGTCGCAGCGGGGCTCATCGGGTTTCTGTCGCGCCCGCGGCGAGAATCGCCTTGACCTCGAACGGCGACGCGTTCGGGTAGGTGGCGCGGATCTTCGCGGCGAGCCCCGCGATGTGTGGCGTCGCAAAGCTGTTGCCCGTCGCGACGATCTTGCCGCCGTCGCGCCACGCCACCGGGACGTCCACG
>DASSHR010000174.1:0-3299 GCA_035692745.1 Candidatus Limnocylindrales bacterium
ATCTACGACCCGAACGGCGAGACGCCGAAGCTGGCTCTCTACCTGCCGCCGCCGCTCGTTCCGCCAGAGCAGGGCAAGCCGATCCGGGTGAGCGGCCACTTCGACGATCCGCGCGCAGCAACCTGTACCTGGGCGAACGAGTCGGAGCCGACACCCGTGGCGATCGTCGTCGAGCTGTGCAGGCGGCATTTCGTCGTCGAGTCGATCCAGGTGCTCCCGACGCCGCCACCGAACCCGCTCGAGTGAGCCTCCGGCTCGTCTACGAGACGCACTCGATCACGACCGACAACGAGGCGGGCATCGCCACCGGCTGGCTGCCCGGCGAGCTGTCCGCGGCTGGGCGGGCGGCAGCACGCGAGCTCGGCGAGCGACGGCGCGATGACGGCATCGACGCGATCTACGTCTCGGACCTGCGGCGCGCGCTGGAGACGGTCGAGATCGCGTTCGAGGGCGCCGGCATCTCCGTCGTGGTCGATGCACGGCTTCGAGAATGCAACTACGGCGACCTGAACGGCGCGCCCGTCGCGCGGCTCGATGAGGAGCGGCTGGCGCACATCGCGAAGCCGTGGCCCGACGGCGAGAGCTACGAGGACGTCGTCGCGCGCACTCGGCTGCTCCTCGACGACATCCGGGCGAGCCGCGACGGCGAGCGCGTGCTGCTCGTCGCGCACTCGGCCAATCGATGGGCCATCCAGCACTTGCTGTCGGGTGTCACGCTGGAGAAGGCTGTCGTTGCGCCGTTCGCGTGGCAGCCCGGCTGGGAATTCGAGATTCCGTAGCCACATCACGTGCGGGCATTCGTCCAAGGCGACGATTTGGGGGAGTCGATACGGAGGCATGAACGCGATGCGAGGGCCTGGCGGACAGGGGCTGGCGGTCGTGATGGTGCTGGCGGTCGCCGCCTGCGGCGGCCCGGCTGCCTCGAGCACGCCCGGTCCCGGTGGCGAGGCAACCGCCACGGCACCGGCCTCATCAGCCCTGACGTCGCTGCCATCCCCCGAGCCAACCGCAGCTCCGACGCCGACCTCGACGGTCCAGCCGACGGCGGAACCCGCTCCGACGGAGCCGTCGACGTTCCAGCCGGTCGGGCTCGGGTTCGCGAACACCTTCGTGATGCGCGTCGCGGTGAACGGTCTCAACGTCCGGGCCAAGCCTTCGAAGAACGGCGTGAGCATGGGCAAGGCCGCGAAGGGCGAGCTGTTCCGGGTCTATGACTGGCCGGTCAACGCGGACGGGTACACCTGGTACTACGGCTACGAGCAGCTCCAGAACGACAACAGGGTGCCCAAGCTGCCAACGCCATACAACGAGGGCTACGACGGGATCCTCGTCGGGTGGATGGCGGCAGGCAGCCTGGATGCCCCGTTCCTCATGCCCGTCGGCGCGCGCTGCCCGGCGACAATCGATCTGCTCAATCTGGAGGCGATGCTCGGTTCCGAGAAGATCGATTGCTTCGGCTCGGACACGCTCGTGCTGCAGGGGACGTTCGGCTGCGGTGGCTGCGGTGGCGAGGATCCCGGTCACTACGAGCCCTTCTGGCTCGCGGCGGGGCTGGAGTTCGACATCCTGCGCAGCAGCAACCAGCAGGATGGTGCGCAGGCCCTGCACTTTCCGCCGGACGGCCAGGCCCCGCCGGCCGAAGGCACGATCATCAAGGTCCGTGGGCACTTCGACGATTCGCGCTCGGAAACCTGCCGGATCACGGTGCTGGGCGATGACGGCAACGTCGACGTGAAGATCCCGAACAAGGCCGCCGATCAGTACTGCCGGGCGCGGTTCGTCGTCGAGTCGTACGAGGTTCTCGGTACGGACCCGACCTACTAGGGAGCCGGACCGGGCTGCTAGACTGCATACTGACCATCCACTCTGCATAACCCATCCCGAGGTGGCCCGTGGCCCAGACCATGTCCTCTGATCGAGCGTCCCTGCCCATCTCCGATCGGCCCCTGCCGGACCTCGTCACGGACATCCCCGGGCCGAAGGCGAAGGCGCATGTCGCGTTCGACGAGAGCGTCACCTCGCCCAGCCTGCCGCGGGCGTATCCGATCGTGCCGGTGCGCGGCCTGGGTGCGGCGATCGAGGACATCGACGGGAACCTGTTCCTCGACTTCACGGCGGGCATCGCGGTCAACTCGACCGGGCATGGGCATCCACGGGTCGTCGGCGCGATCAAGGAGCAGGCGTCCGATCTCATCCACTACTCGGCCTCGGACTTCTACCTCCCGATCTACGCCGAGACCGCCGCCGCCATCGCCCGCATCGCGCCGATGTCCGGGAAGCTCCGGACGTACCTCGGCAACTCCGGCGCCGAGGCCGTCGAGGTGGCGATGAAGCTGGCCCGCCACTACACGGGTCGGCCGTACATCGTGGGCTTCCTCGGTGGGTTCCACGGCCGGACGTACGGCGCGGTGAGCCTGACCGCGTCGAAGGCGAAGTACCACGCCGGCTTCAATCCACTGCTGCCCGGGATCTACCACGCGCCATACGGCAAGGTCGAGGACCTCACGTGGTTCGACGAGGTCCTGTTCGACCGGCTGGTTCCGGCGAATGAAGTCGCGGCGGTCGTGATCGAGCCGATCCAGGGTGAGGGTGGCTACATCGTGCCCGAGGACGGGTTCCTCCAGGGCCTCCGTGAGCTCTGCACCAGGCACGGCATCCTGCTCATCGCGGACGAGATCCAGTCCGGCGCGGGCCGCACGGGCAAGATGTGGGCGATCGAGCACTGGGGAATCGAGCCCGACATCCTGCTGGCTGCCAAAGGCATCGCGAGCGGCATGCCGCTCAGCGCGATGGTCGCGCCGGCGAAGATCATGGAGCACTGGGGCGTGGGCGCCCATGGGTCGACGTACGGCGGCAACCCGGTTGCGTGCGCCGCGGCGCTCGCGACGATCGAGCTCCTGGAAGGCGGCCTCATCGACAACGCGGCCGAGCGCGGCGAGCAGGCGATGGCCGGCCTCCGCACGATCCAGGCGCGCTTCCCGAAGTCCGTGCTCGACGTTCGCGGCAAGGGCCTGATGATCGGCATCGAGTTCGCCGACCCGAACCTCGCCGAGGAGGTCCAGCTGGCGTGCTTCAAGCGCGGCCTGCTCGTCCTCGAGTGCGGCAAGCAGACGGTCCGGCTGTGCCCGCCTCTCGTCGTCTCCGCCGACGAGGTCGACACCGCCGTGCGGATCTTCGGTGAGGCGGTCGAAGCGGTGGCGACGCATCCGAAGGAGATTGCCCGCCAGGCGGCCGCCGCCGGCGCGCTCCACGACGGCGAGGTCGACGGCTAGGCGGGAGCCTTTGCCGGCTGGACCGCC
>DASSHR010000175.1:0-3947 GCA_035692745.1 Candidatus Limnocylindrales bacterium
ACCGCGGATGTCGTCATGACCGTACCGGGCTTCCGAATTCCGCGCATTACGGCGCACAGGTGATTGGCCTCGACGACGACACCGACACCCTGCGGTGACAGGCGCTCGTTCAGGAAGTCCGCGATTTGCTGGGTCATCCGTTCCTGCACCTGGAGCCGGCGCGCATACATCTCGACGATGCGCGGGATCTTCGACAGCCCGATCACGCGGCCCTTCGGGATGTACGCCACGGACGCGGTGCCGAAGAACGGCAGGAGGTGGTGCTCGCACAACGAGTAGAACGGGATGTCCTTGACGACGACCATCTCGGAGTACGCGACATCGAACACGGCGCCGTTGATGAGTCGATCAGGATCGACGTGGTAGCCGGCGGTCAGCTCCGCGTACATCCGATGCACCCGATCCGGCGTCCCCTGAAGACCCTGGCGATCCGGATCCTCGCCGATCTCGACGAGGATCTCGCGGACGGCGGCCTCCACCGCGCCGTCCGGCGTATGGAGCGACCCCGACCCCACGATCCCGCCCGCGGTGTCGTGGCCGTCCTCGCCGATCTCGGTCTCGATCTCGGCGACTAGCTTGCGAACGTGACCCGGGAGCGCGTCAGTCATCGCGGTCGATCCTACTGCGCCGCGCCGCGGAGCCACGCGACTGCGTTGGTCCCCAGGGCGGGGCGGTAATAGCCGCCCTCCTGGAGGATCACGAGCCTGCGGCCGAGCGCGCCAACGCGGCGGCCCATCTCGGCGTAACCATCCGTGGTGAGCGCGAGATCGCCGATCGGGTCCTTCTCGTAGGTGTCGAAACCGAGCGAGACGACGACGACGGAGCCGGGCCGGGAGCCAATCCAATCGAGCGCGCGGTCGAGATCACGGAGGTACGTGGCATCGTCGGCGCGGAGCGGCTGCGGCAGGTTGAGGTTCGCGCCGCGGCCGGGCCCCTCCCCCACCTCGTCGGCATGGCCGAGGAAGAAGGGATACAGGCGCCGCGGGTCCGCGTGGAGCGAGGCGTAGGCGACGTCGCCACGCCGCCAGAAGATCTGCTGCGTGCCGTTGCCGTGGTGCACGTCGACGTCGAGGATCGCGACCTGCTCGCCCGTCCGATCGACGATCGACTGCGCCGCGATCGCGGCGTTGTTGAAGAAGCAGTAGCCGCCCGCCATGGCCCGTGCCGCGTGATGGCCCGGTGGGCGGCACAGCCCGTAGGCGACCTGCTCGCCGCCCTCGAGGACCAGGTCGACCGCCGTCAGCGCGACATCGACCGCGGAGCGCGCGGCGTCGTTGGAGCCCGCCACGATCGGGTTCGAGGAGTCGAGGCCCCACCAGCCGACCCGTCCGCCGACGGCCTCCGGCTCGGGCCGCGCCGCGATGGCCTCCTCCGACATGCCCTCGAACAGGTTCCGGACCGGGTAGGTGTCGGCGACGAGGAAGTCGCGGTCGACCTGCTGCGCGACGACCGCCGGCCACGCCTCCTCCATGAACCGCACGAGGCCCGCGTCGTGGACGGCCAGGATGGGGTCGACACCGTGCGCGGTCGGCTCGGTGAGCTCGAAGCCGCCGTCGTCCACGAGCGCCTTGCGGATCATCTCCGCCCGCTCCGGGACCTCGTTCGCGGGCACGGGCACGCCGAGGTACGTCTCGACCTTGGGGTCGTGGAGGCGGTGTCGATCGGTCAGGACGGCTTTCACGGGGCGTGATCGTACGATGTCGGCCGATGGCGAAGCGCGCGCGGGGTTCGGAGCGAGGGCGGGCACGATCGGCGACGCGCGCGGCGGCGTTCGAGCGCCTGGTCGATCGCGCGGTTGCCGCGATTCCTGCGCCCTACCGCGAGGCACTCGCCGAGGTCGCAATCGTCATCGAGGACGATCCGACGGCCGAGCAGCTCCGCGAGAACGGCCTCGGGCCGTGGGACACGATGTACGGCCTGTACGAGGGGGTGCCCCGCACGGATTACGGCGCCGACTTCGCCGCGGTCCCGAACCGAATCTCGCTCTATCGCCGGCCGCTCGAGGAGGACTTCCCGGATCGCGCCGAGCTCGAGGCGGAGGTGCGATTGACCGTGCTCCACGAGCTGGCGCACCACCTGGGTATCGACGACGACCGGCTCGAGGAGCTCGGCGCCGACTGACCTTCGCGCGGGTTCGCTGCGTTCGCGCGCCGGCCTCAGGGCAGCGGCGCGGCCTGCGCGAGCAGCTCGCCGAGCCGCGAAACCTCCACGTTGCCGCCGGATCCGACGACGCATACCCGCTCGCCGGCGCGAATCGGCACCCGTCCGAAGAGCGTCGCCGCCAGCGCCGCGGCTCCCGCCGGCTCGAGCACCTGTTTCATCCGCTCGAGGGCGAAGCGCACGCCGCCGAGGATCGTCGCGTCATCGATGCGGATGACCGCGTCGACCATCTCGCGAATCACGGCGAGCGTCATCTCGCCCGCGAATGGCGCGTTCAGCCCGTCGGCGACGCTCTTCGGCGTGATCCGCACGCTCTCGCCGGCCGCGAGGGCCTGGCTGATCGCATCGGAACCCTCCGGCTCGACGCCGTACACGCGCACCTTCGGGCGCAACGCCTTGATCGCGACCGCGATGCCCGAGATCAGCCCGCCGCCACCGATCCCGACCACGACCACGTCCACGTCCGGCAGGTCCTCGAGGATCTCGAGCCCGGCCGAGCCATGGCCCGCCATGACGGCCGCGTCATCGAACGGGTGGCAGAAGGTGAGCCCTTCCTCCGCCGCGATGCGGTCCTTGGCCGCGAATGTCGCGCCGACGTCGTCGCCCTCGAGGACGACCCGCGCGCCGTAGCCCGCTGCGGCATCGGCTTTCGATCGGACGGCGCCCGCCGGCATCACGACGGTCACCGGAACCCCAAGCGCGGAGCCCGCGTAGGCGTAGCCCTGGGCCGCATTGCCCGCGGAGACCGTGATGATCCCCCGGCGCCGCTCGTCCTCCGTCAGGGTCGCGACCTTGTTCGTCATGCCGCGCGCCTTGAAGCTGCCGGTCTTCTGGAGATGCTCGGCCTTCAGATAGAGCGTGCCGTCCGCCAGCTTGTGGCCGGTCGCGCGCTCCACGACGGCCGCGGCCGCGCTCGACGACAGGATGGGCGTCCGATGCACGCGGCCATCGATGACCGCGCGGCCGCGCTCGACATCTGCCAGGTCGATCGGCAGGCTCATGCCCCGAGTCTATCGGCGGGCGGGCGACGTTCTCGCGCCGACGTCGGGCACGATGCCCGTGAACCGTGCGGGACGAGTGAGGGAACCGTGCGGGACGAGTGCGGGGCGAGTAGGCTCCCCGCCGCCCAGGGGCTTTGCACGTTGCTTGCGCGCTCGGTTAAGCACCGGGGCAAACGCACGAACGTCGCGCGCCACCGGGGCACCGACGACGGTTGACCGACACAAGAGCCCGCCCGTGGCGATGGTTAACCGTTCGCGCACCAGACGTGCAAAACCCCTTCAGCCTGGCTGCCCAGCCCGCGCCGAGCACGGCCGCGTCCCCAGGCCAGGTGGAACGCGCAGACTTGCGCGATTGCGCAAATCCTGAGAGAATGCCCGAGATGGCAATCGAGCTCGATCGCGAGAAGGACTACCAGCGGACCGCCGTCGTCGGCCGGGCGCTGGCGGATCCCAAGCGCCTGTGCGTGCTCGAATCGCTCTCCGCCGGGGAGCTGTCCGTGAGCGAGTTGGCCGGCCGTGTCGCCTGCCAGGTCCCGAACATGAGCCAGCATCTCGCCGTGCTCCGCTCCGCCGGTCTCGTGACCACGCGGCGCGAGGGCAGCACCGTCTTCTACCGCCTCACGGACCAGAAGGTCCTCGAGGCTTACCAGCTCCTCCAGTCGATCGCCCGCTAGCTCGGACGAGAAAGGAACAGCCAGTCATGGCGATCAAAGTCGCGACCGACGCCACCTTCGAAACCGAAGTCCTCCAGAACGACAAGCCGGTCGTCGTCGACTTCTGGGCCGC
>DASSHR010000176.1:0-1472 GCA_035692745.1 Candidatus Limnocylindrales bacterium
CAGGACACGTGGCTGTTCCACGGCACGATCCGCGAGAACATCGAGTACGGGCGGTTGCACGCGTCGGAGGAGGAGCTGCACGCCGCTGCGGAAGCCGCGCACGTCGACCACTTCGTGCGCACGCTTCCGGACGGCTACGACACGGTCATTGACGACGACGCCACCAACGTCTCGGCGGGCGAGAAGCAGCTGCTCACGATCGCGCGCGCCTTCCTCGCCGACCCGTCGATCCTCATCCTCGACGAGGCGACGTCGTCTGTCGACACCCGCACCGAGGTGCTCATCCAGCGCGCCATGGCACGGCTGATGAAGAACCGCACCTCGTTCGTGATCGCGCACCGGCTCTCCACGATCCGGGACGCGGACACGATCCTGGTGATGAACAAGGGCGCGATCGTGGAGCAGGGCTCGCACGAGGAGCTGCTGGCGCGCGGCGGGTTCTACGCCGAGCTCTATAACGCCCAGTTCACCGAGGCCCTCGCCGAGGCCGCCGCGTAACCGCCCGCTGGCGTCGGCGCGGCCGCAACCCGCGCCACTCCGACCTTCACCGTTCGCGAGGCGCTCAGCGCCTCTTGTGACGAAGCAGCGCGCCGCGGCGCCGGAGACGGTGCCCGAATTCGGACCTCCGACGTCGGATGACGCGCCCACCGCTTCGACTGACGGCGGATGGCGAAGGAGCGACCCAAAATCGGGCCGGGCCGCAGCCGCACTTCGTCGCAGGAAGCGCTCAGCGCCTCAGCAACGTCGGGCCGATCGGTCGCTGGCGTCGCACTAGCCGACCATTTGCGCCATCTGGATCAGGTTGCCGCACGTGTCGTCGAACACGGCGGTAATCACGGGTCCCATCTCGGTCGGGGGCTGCGTGAAGACGACACCGAGCTGCTTGAGGCGTTCGTACTCGGCGCGGCAGTCGGTGATGCCGAAGGAGGTGTAGGGGATTCCGTCTTCGACGAGGGCTTCCTTGAACGGCTTCGCGGCCGGATGGCCATCGGGCTCCAGGAGCAGCTCGACGCCATCGGGGGCATCCGGGGACACGACGGTCAGCCATCGCGCCCCGCCACCGAGGTCCATGTCCTGCTTGGGCAGGAAGCCGAGGATCTCGGTGTAGAAGCGGTGCGCCTTCGCCTGGTCGTCGACCAGGACGCTCGTGACGACGATCTTCATCGGTCGTTCTCCTTCGGTTCGTTCGGTCGTTCGACGACCGGCCACCGATCCGCGATCTCGCGGAGCGGGGACGTATCGAGGTCGTGGAACTTGTAGCGGCCCTCGCGGCGCGTCCGGATCAGGCCGGCGTCCTCGAGGACGTCGAGATGCTGGGAGATGGCCTGGCGGGTCGAGCTCGAGCCGTGGAAGGTGATCAGCCGAACGCACAGCTCGAACAGGGTTTGCCCGTCCCGATCCCGGAGCTCATCGAGGATGGCCCGGCGCGTCGGGTCGGACAGGGCCTTGAAGACATCGCCCACGGCCGCGAG
>DASSHR010000177.1:0-3807 GCA_035692745.1 Candidatus Limnocylindrales bacterium
GCGTGGCGCCTCCACGTGCTGGCCACGCGCCTGCGCGAGGCCCGATCAACCGCGGCGGCGAAGCGAGTGCAGCGCGAGGCCGCTCGACCCGCGCTCGTCATCGACCGACCCGCGACGTCCATCCTCGGGCGCCGATCTGCCCTCCGGGCGCCACCCGTGGCTGCGCCCGCGTCCTGATCCGGCCCGCGCTCCGCCCTGGTGCGCCGGCCGGGACCACCCGCCCGCACCCAGGAGTCGCTCCGTGTCGCATCGATTTCGTCGCCCGGCCTCCGTTGCCGCGGCTGCCTCCGTCCTCGTTCTTGCCGCGCTCGCCGGCGCCGCACCGACGTTCGCCCACACCGGCCACGAGGTCGGCCCCTACGTCCTCGAGGTCGGCTGGCTGTACGAACCGACCTATGTCGCGCAGCCGAATGCCGTCCAGGTGACGATCACCACCCATGCCGACGGCAAGCCTGTCCTCGACCTCGCGGCCGACGACCTCGCCGTCGTCGTCTCGACCGCGGGCGTCGACAGCCCGAGCCTGACCTTCGAGCCGGCGTTCGACGCCGAGGAGCAGGAAGGCTCGCTCGGCGAGTACGACGCGGCGCTCGTCCCGACCGCGCCGGGCGACTACTCGTTCCACATCACGGGCTCGATCCACGGCACCGCGGTCGACCTGACCGTGGCGTCCGGCGAGGAGACCTTCGATGCGGTCATCGCCTCGACCGACCTCGAGTTCCCGGCCAAGATGCCGACCCTCACCGAGGTCGGCACGCGGCTCGATCGCATCGACGCCCGAATCGCGGACCTGCAGTCCGCGGCGCCGGGTTCCGACGGCGACGCGGTTGCGCAGCAGCTCGCGGATCTCGAGGCGACGGTGGGCGACGCTCGAGCCGCCGCCGACGCGGCCAATCGCAATGCCCTGCTCGGGTTCATCGTCGGAGTGGTCGGCATCGTGCTGGCGCTCTGGGCGTGGCGAGCGCGCAGGGCGGCCTGACGCGACACGGCCCGTGACGACGCGATGAAACGCATCCCAGCCGCGCTCGCGCTCCTCGTCCTGGCCACGGTGGCGTGGCCAGGCGAGGTCGCCGCGCACGCACTGCTGAAGGCATCCGACCCTGCGAAAGGTGCCACCCTCGGGAGCGCGCCGACCAGCATCACGCTCACGTTCACGGAGACCCCGGATCCGCGGCTCTCGTCGGTCAAGGTGCTCGACAGCGCCGGCACGAACCACACGACCGGCGCCCTCACGACCGTCGCGGGCGACGAGCTCTCCCTCTCCGTGCCGCTCGACGCGCTGCCCGACGGCGGGTACACGGTCAGCTGGCGTGCCGTTTCCGCCGTCGACGGGCACATCTCGGCGGGCTCGTTCGTGTTCGGCGTCGGCCAGCCGCCACCGAGCGCAGGACCCGAGCAGCCGGAGACGCCGGCGAACCTGAGCGGATCGCCGCCGGCAATCGGGGCTCGCTGGCTGCTGTATCTCGGATTGATGGTGCTGTTCGGGGCAGCGTGGGTCGCCGTCGCGGTCGCGCGGCGGCCTCAGCCGAGCCTCCTCGGGATGGCGGCCGTGGGCTGGCTCCTCACCGCGGTCGGCACGGTCGCCGTCGTCGGGGTCCAGTGGGCGGAGGCCGGCGCGCCCATCGAGACGCTCCTCACCACGTCGCTCGGCGTGGCGGCGTTCGCGCGCGGCATCTCCTTGCTCGTCCTCGGCGGCGCCGTGACGGCCCTGGCGATCGTGCCCGCGCTCGCCGGCACCCGCGGCTGGGCCGTCGTGGCGCTCGCCTCGGCGGCCGCCTTCGTCGTGGACGTGGCGCTCGGCCACGCCGCCGCCGGCCCCACCTGGCCGGTCCAGGTGGCCGCACAGGCTGCGCACGCGATTGCCGCCGCGGCGTGGGTCGGTGGGCTCGGGGCGCTGCTCGCGATCCTGCGAAGCACGCCGCCCGACGCGCGCCTCGCGCTGGCCCGACGGTTCTCGAGCTGGGCGACGGTCATGCTGGCCGTCGTCGCCGTCACCGGCGCGGTGCGGGCGCTCGCGGAGATCGGCACCGTGGAGGCGCTGGTCGGGACGGACTTCGGCCGGACCGTGCTGGGCAAGACGGCGCTCCTCCTGGTGCTCGCAGCGCTCGGCGCGTTCAACCACTGGGTGACGCTCCGGAACGCCCAGCGGGTCGTTCGCTGGCTCGGACGGGTGGGTGCGGCGGAGGTCGGCCTCGCGATCGTCATCGTCGTGCTTTCGGCGATGCTCGTGAACCAGCAGCCCCCGGCGATCGCCGGGGGAGTCGCGGCACCGACGCCGACACCGGTCGCGCAGCCGCTCATCGTCAGCGGTCACGACTTCGGGACGAGCGTCAAGGCGCGCCTGGTCGTCACGACCGGCGCCCCGGGCACGAACACGTTCGATCTCGCGCTCGCCGACTACGACACGGGCGCGCCGGTCGACGCCTCGGCGGTCGAGCTGCGCTTCCAGGTCGCCTCGGTCACGGGTGTCGCACCGGCCACGCTGAACCTTGCGCAAACCGCCGCGGGCCGGTACGCCGCGTCCGGCGACGAGCTCTCGCTCGACGGGATCTGGAACGTGACTGCGACGATCACGTTGCCGGGCGGCGCGGTGCAGGTGCCGCTGATCGTGCCGACGGTCGTGCCCGTGCAGTCGGTGGACCAGCTCGTCACCGAAGGCCTGCCGACGATCTACGTCATCGACGTCGGCGCGGCGGGCAGCGCCCAGATCTACCTCGATCCAGGCGAGGGCAGCGATCCCGACCAGCTCCACGTGACCATGTTCGACACCGCCGGCAACGAGCGGCCAGTCGACGACTTCACGGTGGCAGCCTTCACCAGCGACGGCGCCGGCCAGCTGCTGGCGCTGCGCCTGCTCGAGCCCGGGCACGTCGTCGCATCGATCGACGCCGCCCCCGGCCCGCTCGTCGTGGACGTCGTCACCGGCACGAAGACCGGCACGACATCGAGCCACCTGCATCTCCATGTCACCATCCAGGTCCAGCCAGAGGTCCAGCCGTCATGAGCCAGCCGTCACGCCAGCTCCTCGTCCTCGTCCTCGTCGCCGTCGCCGCGCTCGCGGCGGCCGCGTGCACCACGCCCGCGCCCGGCGCCACGACCGCGCCGGTCACCCTGACGCCCGCGTCGTCACCGACCGCGGCGCCGCGCCCGGCCTCGCCGGCCACGGTCGAGATCGTGGAGCCGGCCAACGGCGCGACCGTGGTGGGGACGAGCGTCCACGTCGTCCTGAAGCTCACCGGCGGGAAGATCGTGACGGAGACGACGACGAACATCCGACCCGACGAGGGCCACGTGCACCTGTACCTGAACGGCCAGGTGGTGTCGATGAACTACGGACTGGAGCAGGACCTGCCGGTCACGCCCGGGACGTATGTCTTCCGTGCCGAGTTCGTGGCCGCCGACCATGCGCCGTTCAACCCGCGCGTCGAATCGGCCGACGTCGTGTTCACGGTCAACTGACGTGCCGCGGCCCTTGCGCCTGGCAGCACTGGCGAGCGAGGCGCGGCTCGGGTGGCTGGTGCTCGTCGCCGGCGCCGTGCTGATCCTCGCGGTGCAGGCGTGGCGCCCCGTGGGCGTGCCCCTGTACGACGGGGTGGTGGTCCAGGAGCCGTATCGGTTCCTCCACCCGGGTGACGCCGACGAAGCCGGCTCGCCGACCTCCTATACCGGCACGAAGCCCGTGGCGGGCGGCGCCTCGCCGATCTTCGCCGCCGCCACCACGGAGAATCCGCCGCAGGCGCAGCTCATCTCGCAGAGCGCGGCCTTCACGCTCACCCAGGGCGCGACGGCGCTCCAGGTGTCGATCACCCC
>DASSHR010000178.1:0-8259 GCA_035692745.1 Candidatus Limnocylindrales bacterium
GGGCAGCGCTCGCACACGACGCCACCGAGCGGCGGCAGCCACCGGTAGCGCTCGTCGGCCTCGAGCAGCCGGCCGCACTCGACGCATCGGTCGACCTCGGGCCGGACGCCCAGCTCGTCGGCGAGGTGCATCTCGAACCAGCGCGCGACGCGCCCGGGCGCCATGCCCGCGTCGAGGATCTCGTACGCGCGCTTCAGGAGCACGTAGACGGAGTCGGCGGCGTGCCGCTCCTCGAGCGTGCCGTTCGCGAGCTCCGCCATGTACGAGGCGGTCCCGAACGAGACCAGGTTGTCGCGCATCCGCAGGAACGGATGGACCACCGAGACCTGCGTGATGACGTCGAACGTGCGGCCGTGGGCGAGCACGAGCTTGAGCTCCGCGAACGGCTCCACGGAGCCACCGATTCGCGAGTTCTGGCGCCGGATGCCCTTCGCGATCGCCTTGATCTTGCCGCCGCCGGGGGTGATGAGCGTGAGGATCCGGTCGGCCTCGCCGTAGTCGAAGCGCGACAGGACGATGGCATCGGTGACATAGCGGCGTGGGGCGGGCACGAGCCGACCTTAGACTCCGCTGCCTGGTTCGGCAGATAGGACGATCATCAGGGGCCGTCGTGGGCTGTGACATCGCCGACCCAGAAAACTCGTCCGCCGTAATCTGGGCAACCCTGTAGTTGAGGCCATGGCCCAGGGGAGAAGCCACCGCCAAGATCGACGGTTTCGCTCGCGTGAGCCACGATGGTTCCCGCCTTGTCGACGATGGGCTCCGGAGTCTGCGGCAGCGAGTACCAGCCGTTCGGCCAGACAAGCGCTGTTCGAATTCCCTCGGCCTCTGCCGCAAAGCAAACCATGTCGCCTATCTCGCCGTCGACGAACAGTCGCACGGGCCCGAGCAGCGCTGCGCCGTATCCATCGCTAGGAGGCTGTGTGGGAATCTGGATACGGCGCTGAGTACACCCCGCGCCTGATGACGCCACTATCGCGATCATGCAACAAGCTAGAAGTTTGTACAGGCCATGCTCCTGCAAACATAAAGGCCCAAGTCGCGCTCTGCGTAATAGATGTTGGTGAACCACCCTCGCGCATTCGGCGGTGGCGTGTAGTTACTGCCCATGATTATCCCGCTCGCAGTGCCGGTCTGATAGACGCTGGCCGGACCGCCGCTATCACCATGCGCGACAACCAGATCGGTGACTCGACGAACGTCGTACAGGACGACGCCATTGAAGTTTTGCGTTTCTCCTCCCCACAAGGTCCCGCATTTCACGTTGGACGTGATCCCGGACTGACAAATGATCTGGCCCGGGTAGTCGGCAGTGGGCGACTGACGGGCTGTGATCGAAATCATCGAATCGTTCGTTATGTAAAGCAGGTTGCTCTTCAACGATTCGGCGATGTCGATGGCGAGACTGTCCGAGTTGCCGCCTTGATACCAGTACCATTTCGTCGCCTGTCCGATGACAGAGCCGTTGTGGAACGCTATCGCGTTCTTCGGTGCGCAGTGTCCAGCGGTAATCAGGAAGACATTCGATCCAGTGCCCCCGGTGCTCGCCACGAAGTTGGACGTACATGATCCGTAGCCCGGAAAATCGACTTCGATCCCTGCTCGAAGCGGATTCGAGCAGTTCGCACGGCTGACACAGCTGGCTGTTTGCGCGGCGGGTTCGTCAACAACCACGAGTCCTGGAAATAGGTCCAGGAGGCGCCTCGCCGCATCGTTCGTTAGCGGATGGACGCCGGCGACGACTTGATTTGCGCGTACGTCAACACCGACGCCGTTGAGGACAATTCCTTGGGCAGCCAAGGCTCCCCGACTGCCGTCCACCTTTGCTTGAAGTGCGAGCAACTCATCCATCGTTGAATTCACGACGACCGAGCGTGCCCGGACACCTTGAGGCGCGTCACGGAGTATGTTCAGTGCAGCGCTGGACCCACGACTTGTCGACATCACAACGATGACGCCGCCAGCTTCTTGATCGACGTAGAACCCCGCATAGCCCGGAAGTTCGGCCGAAACGCGCTCCTTGAACGCACCGATCGCGGTCTGAGCCTCGCCGCGGGCACGGAGTCCAGCCGCCTCTTCTGGCGTTACGAGGATTCCGAGCACCACCTCCGCGTTGGGCTGCGAGGCGATGCTCGCCACAAGACTGTCCTCGCTCGCAAGGCCGTAGTCCTTCCGTAGCGCAACCTGTTCGTCAATTGATTGCTTCGACAACGAGCTGTACGGTTGGACCAAATCTTTCGTTGCGGCTCTTGCTGCCAGGGGCGCGTCGACCGACGACGTGACCAGGAGCGCGAGAAACACGGCGACTCGCCCTGTGCGCATGCGCCACCTCATCGACTCTCTAGACGTGGGCCATCATGTCGGCCGCTGCTTCGCGGTGTCAACCACGTCCGCTCCTGGCCGTCACGAAGATGAGCGCGGCTGGGGGACCAGTTAGCGGCGGCAACGCGCTACTTGCACCGCGCACGTTTCCGCCGCGGTCGGTACACTCGGCCGCGATGGCCCTCTCGACGAGCCCGAACATCGAGCGCCTGATCGCGGACACCGAGGCGGAGATCATGCGCGTCGTCGGCTCGACCGACCCCGCCACTGCCGGCGTCTACGAGATGTGCCGCTACCACCTCGGCTTGGATGGCTCCGGCTCGACCGGCAAGCGCATGCGGCCGCTGCTCGGCCTCCTCGCCTACGCGTCGATCACCGGCGAGCACGAGCGCGCCCTCCCGGGCGCGGCTGCCGTGGAGCTCGGCCACAACTTCAGCCTCGTCCACGACGACATCGAGGACGACGACCGAGAACGGCGGCATCGTCCCACGCTGTGGGCGCTGCACGGCATCCCGCAGGCGATCAATGCCGGCGACATGCTCTTCAGCCTCAGCCGCGTCGCGCTCCACCGGCTGACCGACCTCGGCTTCCCGGACCACACGGTCCTCCGGCTCATGCGCCTGTACGACCGGACGTGCGTCGCCCTGTGCGAGGGCCAGTACCTCGACATCTGGATGGCCGACCACGACGACAGCCTCTCGGTCGAGCTGTACTTCGACATGATCGGGCGCAAGACGGCAGCCCTGATCTCCGCCTCGATCGAGGCCGGCGCGGTCCTCGCGACCGAGGACGAGGCGGTCATCGACCGCTACCGCGCCTTCGGCTGGGACCTCGGCATCGCCTTCCAGCTGAACGACGACCTGCTCGGCATCTGGGGCGCCGAGCGCGCCACCGGCAAGGAGCCGACGGACGTTGCGCGCCGGAAGAAGACGCTGCCCGTGATCTACGCCTTCGAGCACGCGTCGCCGGCCGACCGCGAGCGGCTCGCCGCGCTGTATGCGAACGGCCAGCTCTCCGCGGAGCACGTGGCCGAGATCACCGAGATCCTCGAGCGGGCCGGTGCGCGCGACTACACGCGCGACCAGGCTCGGCTGCACCGTGACCGCGCGCTGGCCGCCCTCGATGCCGCGGGCACCCTGGAGCGGGAGCCCCGCGAGCGCCTGGAATCGATCGTCCGGAGCGTGATCAGCGCCTAGCGACCTCGGGCGAGTGGGCTCAGGCATGCGGCGCAGTTCGTCAGATTCCACTGCCAGCGGACGTCGGCCGACAACGAAGCGCCGTTGGCAGCCAGCTCACGTTCGGGTTCGCGGTCGGATCTCGCCAATCAACGCTGGGACACTGGCGTTGGCGGCGATTCCGCGAGAGAAGGCCGTCCACGTCCGCTGGGGCCGGAATCTGGCCAAGTGCGCGCCCGTCGACCCAACGTGGGCGCCGCGACCGACGGTCGCCGGATCTAGCGCTTCGGGCGGGCGGCTCCTCGGGCCGCGGCGCGCTTCGCCGCTGATCGCGCAGGCCGCGACTGGGGTTCCTCGGCGCCGTCGGCCTCGCCATCCTCCGCCTGATCCGATTCCAGCCGCCGCGTCACGAGGACCTTGCCGACACGCCGGCCGTCGGTCGTTTCGACCGTGAGCCGAAGCCCATCGACGTCGATCGAATCGCCGGGCGCGGGCACGCCGCCGACGCGGTGGTACAGGAGGCCGCCAACCGTGTCGTACTCCTCGGCGTCCTCGAGCTTCAGGTCGAGGTCGAACAGCTCGAGCAACTCGTCGACGTCCGCGCGGCCGTCCACGCGGGCTTCGTGGTCCGAGAGCCGGACGACCATCGGCTCCTCGACGTCGTACTCGTCCTGGATCTCGCCGACGATCTCCTCGAGCAGGTCCTCGATCGTGACCAGGCCCGCCGTGCCGCCGTACTCGTCGAGCACGATCGCGATGTGCACCTTCCGGCGCTGGAGCTCGTGAAGCAGGTCGTCGATGGTCATCGATTCGGGCACGAGCACCGGCGGCCGCAGCAGCTTCCGGAGCGCAGGCCGGGGCCCGGCATCGTTCTTGAGGTACGGCAGCAGGTCCTTCGCGTAGAGGATGCCGACGACCTCGTCGATCGACTCGCGGTAGACCGGGATCCGAGAGTGGCCGACGTCGACGACCAGGTCGATCGCCTCCTCGAGGTTCGCATCCACCCCAAGCGCCGCGATGGCGACGCGCGGGACCATCACCTCGTGGACGCGGCGGTCGCCGAGCTCGATGACCGCATTGATCATCTGCTCTTCCTCGGCCTCGAGGACGCCCTGCTCGCCGCCGCGTTCCACGATCAGCCGCAGCTCGTCCGCGCTGATCTGCGCCTCGTGGTTCATGTCGACGCCCATCGACCGCGCGACCCAGCGCGTGATGCCGTTGAGGACCGAGACGATTGGGCCGAACAGGCGGATCAGCAGGTCGATCGGGCGCGAGAGCACGAGTGCGAAGCGTTCCGGGCTGGCGAGGGCGATCGACTTCGGGATGAGCTCCGCGAAGACGATCGTGAACAGGGCGAGGATGATCGTGACGAAGAGCAGCGACAGGTTCTCGGCGAGGGTCGTCTCCATGCCGAACCCCGTGAGCAGCGACTCCATGCTCTTGGTGATGCTGACGGCCGCGAAGGCCGATGCGAAGAAGCCGATGAACGTCAGGCCGAGCTGCGACACGGCCAGGAACCGGCCGGGATCGTCGATCAGGCGGCGGACGCGACGTGCGCTGGTACGGCCCTCCTCGACGAGCTGGTCGATGCGGCTGCGGCGCACGGAGACGAGCGCGATCTCGGCGGCCACGAAGAACGCCTCGAGGAAGGTCAGGAAGACGAGGAACAGGATCTCGCCGAGGGGGAAGCTCATGCCGTCCCATTCTCGGGGTCGCCGGCGGACGGCGCGGGGTGCGCGTGCGGGGCGGGCTGCGCGGACGGCGCGGGGAGCGCGGACGGCGCCGGGTGCACGCGCGGCTCGCGGATCCGGGCCGGCACGCCGACCGCGAGCTTGCCGGGTGGCACATCCTTCGTGACCACGGCGCCGGCGCCGGTCTTTGCGCCCTCGCCCACCTCGACGGGGGCAACGAGCATCGTGTCCACGCCGAGGAACACCCGCTCCCCGATACGGGTCCGGTTCTTGGCGCGGCCGTCCCAGTTCGCGGTGATCGTGCCGGCGCCGACGTTCGTGCCGGCGCCGATGTCGGCGTCGCCGAGGTAGCTCACGTGGTGCTGCTTCACGCCGGCGCCGAGGCTGGCGTTCTTGATCTCCGCGAAGTTGCCCACCTCCGCCGCCGGGCCGACGTGGCTGCCGCGCCGAAGGTGGCTGTACGGCCCGACGGACGCGCCGTCCTCCACGACCGATTGCTCGACGACGCTCCGCCGGACGGCACAGTCGCGGCCGATCGACGAGTCGACGATCGTCGTGTCCGGGCCGATGCGGCTCCCCTCCCCGATCGTCGTGGCGCCCTTGAGCAGGACGCCCGGATCGAGGGTCACGTCCTGGCCGATCTCGACGCCCCAGTCGACGTACACGGTCGATGGATCGCGCATCGTGACGCCCGCGCGCATGTGCGCCTCGTTGATGCGCACCCGCAGCGCCCACTCGGCCTGCGCCAGCTGGCTGCGGTCGTTGATGCCGTCCAGGGTTCCGTCATCGTCGAACCCGACCGCGCTGACGATCCGGCCGTCCTCGCGCGCGAGCGCCACGAGATCGGTCAGGTACAGCTCCTGGTTGGACGCCGACGGCGTGAGCGCGCCGATCCGGCGACGCAGCCATGCGGCGTCGAACGCATAGATGCCGGCGTTGACCTCGTTGGTCTCGAGCTCCTCGCCCGCGGCGTCGCGCGCCTCCACGATCCGCTCGACGGATCCGAACTCGCTGCGGACCACCCGCCCGAGCTCGCGCGGGTCGGCCGCGTATACCGACGCGAGGGAGATGGCGGCGTCATCGAGCCGGCGCTGCTCGACGATCGCGACGAGCTGCTCGGCCGCGATCAGGGGCACGTCGCCCGACAGGACCACGATCTCGGCCGCGTCCTGCGCGACGTGATCCAGCGCGGCGCGGACCGCGTCACCCGTTCCGCGCGGCACGTCCTGGAGCGCCAGGCTGCCGCGTTCGCCGACGACGTCGCGGATGGCCTCGGTTGCCGGTGAGTAGACGACGACCGGCGCCGCAGCCGGCCCGATCTCCGCGGCCGCCCCATCCCATGCGTCGAGCACGTACGCGAGCATGGGCCTGCCGCACAGCGAATGGAGGATTTTCGGGGTCTTCGAGCGCATGCGGGTGCCAAGGCCCGCAGCGAGGACGACCGCAGCCGTCCTCGCGGACGGCTCGGCACGTGACGGGGTCACGCGGGGATTGTCACGGGGGCTGCGAGGAGCGTCAAACGGCCTCAGCCCTTGGGAAGGACCGCGATCGCCTCGATCTCGACCCGGGCGCCCTTCGGGAGCGCCGCAACGGCGAACGTCGAGCGCGCCGGCGGCGGGTCCGGCATGAACCGCGCGTAGACGGCATTGAAGGCGGCGAAGTCGCCGATGTCGGCGAGGAAGCAGGTTGTCTTGACCACGTCCGCCCACGTGCAGCCGGCGGCGTCCAGGACCGCGGCCAGGTTCTTCAGCGACTGCTCCGCCTGGGCATCGAACCCGTCCACGAGCTCGCCCGTTACGGGATCGAGCCCGATCTGGCCGGCGCAGAACACCAGGTCATCGGTTGCAATCGCCTGGCTGTAGGACGCGACGGCTCCCGGCGCACTGCCGGTGCTCACCGCTCGACGGGTCATGCGGGCCTCCTCGCGGGACTGGCTGGGCTCACGATCGTGGTGGCGGCGACGAATGGCGGCAGCGTGCCCGGGGCATCGAGCGTCCCGAGCGCGAGCTCGCCGCGGACCTTCGCTGCGGCGGCCTCCGCGCCGTCCAGCGAAGGATAGAGCGCCCAGAGCGTCGGACCGGAGCCCGAAAGCCCGATCGGGACGCCGAGCAGCCGCGTCAGCGCGCGCCTGAGGTCGCGCAGCCCGGGCACGATGAGGTCGGCGGCCTTCGCGAGGTCGTTCGAGACGGCGAAGACCCCTGCCCGGCTCGCAAGCGCCTCGGCGTCCATCGGGCTGTAGGTCGGCCCGAGCTCCTGGGCGAGGTGCTCGGAGCTCAGGCGCGTGGAGCCGCGGAAGCCGGGCGCCGCCGCTGGATCCGTGTCGAACACCTTGAAGGCGCGCTGCGTGGAGGCCTCGACGGCGGGCGTGACGAGCAGCACCCCGGGCGGCGTGCCGGTGATCCCGGCGAGCGGCGTGACCTTCTCGCCCCGGCCCTCGACGAGCGCCGGACCACCGGCGAGGAAGAAGGGCACGTCGGAGCCGGTCGCCGCCGCGGCGCGCAGGCGCCCGGCCCGGTCCACGTCCGCACCCCACGCCTCGAGCGCGCCATCGATCGCCGCGGCGCCATCGCTGCTGCCGCCGGCGAGCCCCGCCGCGATCGGGATTCGCTTCTCCAGTCGAACGGCGAGCGGGAAGGTCGACGCCCCGCGGCCAACCACCCGGCGCGCCTCGTGGATGCCCTGGAGCACGGAGCCGAAGCCGGCGGGATCCTGCGCCGGTGCGCCGTCGCCGCCACCGGTGACGTGGAGGCTGTCCCGGCCACCCGCCGCGGGCGCGAAGCTCAGCCGGTCCGCAAGCCCGAGCGGGACCATCACGGAGTGGAGATCATGGAAGCCGTCCCGGCGCCGCCCGACGACGGCGAGGGTGAGGTTCAGCTTCGCGGGCGCGAGCCGCACGATCGGCGTGTGCTGGTCGGGCATCGTCAGCCCAGCGCTTCGAGGAGCCGCAGCCAGTCGTCGACGCCGAGCGTCTGCGGCCGTCGGTCGCCCTGGATACCGGCCGCCGCCAGCGCGGCATCGACACGCGCCTGGCCGACCAGCGGCCCGCTCGCGCCGTCCACGCCGGCCCGGAG
>DASSHR010000179.1:0-8457 GCA_035692745.1 Candidatus Limnocylindrales bacterium
GGACGCCGGCGGCGTGTGCGCGCTTCGCGACCCCGAGCGCCGTCTTCCCGAAGGCGGTCTGGGCGTCGATGCGGCCCTCGCCCGTGAGCACGAGGTCGGCACCCGCGAGCTTTCGCTCCAGGCCGGTCTCCTCCATGACCACCTCCACGCCCGGAACGAGGGTCACCGACCGGAATCGGTTGGCGATGGACAGCAGGCCGAACGCCGTCCCGCCTGCCGCGCCTGCCCCGGGCGTCAGCCGTTCATCGCGCCCCGTGGCGGCAATGAGCCGCTCGGCATAGGCGGCCAGGCGCGCGTCGAGCACCGCCACGTCGCCCGGCGCCGCGCCCTTCTGCGGTCCGTAGGTCGCCGCCGCGCCGGTCGGGCCGAGCAGGGGATTCGTGACGTCGCAGGCGATTCGCAGGTCGATGCCCGCGAGGCGCGGATCCAGCCCGGCGAGGTGGATCGCCTCCGCGGTGAGCTCCGCGCCGAGCGCCCGCAGGATCCCGGCCCCGCCGTCGGTCGTGGCGCTGCCGCCGATCCCCAGCGTGATCGACCGGATGCCCGCATCGATCACGGCCCGCAGCACCTCGCCGGTCCCCAGCGTCGACGCGCCGAGCGGGTCCCGCTCGGCCATGGAAAGCCGCGAGAGCCCGGAGGCCTCGGCGAGCTCGACGACTGCGCGCGTGCCGTCCTCCGACAGCAGCCAGCGCGCCGTCACCGGGCGACCGATCGGGTCCGTCGCGGGCACGGACGCCCAGGACCAGCCGCCGGCGGCCTCGATCGCGACGAGCGTGCCCTCCCCGCCGTCGGCGAGCGGCGCGAGCTGGATCTCGTCGTCGGGTCGGGCGTCGTGCCAGCCCGCGGCCAGCGCCGACGCGACGTCGACCGCGGTCAGCGAGCCCTTGAACGAATCGGGGGCGATGACGACCCGCATCGGACGCAACGGCCGGGCAGCGCTCGCGTCCGCGCTCAGCCCGCGAGCGGGTTCGCGGTCGGCGGGTTGCGGCGCTCGAGGTACTCCGGGATCCGGATCATCGGCGGCCGCTCGAGGTCGGCCAGCTCGAGCACGTCGAGGGACAGCCGGCCCCGGCCGGAGCGCGGCAGCTTCATCGTCGAGCCCAGCTCCGCGAACAGGCGCGCCTTGCGGCGCTCCTCGAGCCGCTTCATCACCGCCTGGAGGATCACGAAGCTCATCTTCGAGAGCCCTTCGAGCTCCTGGTTCCGGTGCACGCGCCGCTCGAGGTCGACCTGGCCGAGGCCTTCGAGCCCGGCCCGCTCGGCGATGTCGATGAGGTGTCCGATCTCGACCGCGTAGCCGGTGAAGAACGGGATCTGCTCGAGCAGCGTGCGCCGGCCCGCGTATTCGCCGGCGAGGGGCTGGATGAACCCGGACAGCTCCGGGTAGAAGAGATTGAGGAGGGGCCTCGCCACGAGCTCGGTGACGCGGCCGCCGCCGCCCTCGCGCAGCACGCCGTCCTGGACGATCGGGCGCTGGTAGTAGCCCTTGACGTACTGCAGGCGCGGCTCGTGCAGCAGCGGCCCGAGCGTGCCGTACACCATGCGGGCGTGCCAGTTGCGCACGTCCGTGTCGGCCCAGACGACGATGTCGCCGCTGGTCTCGTACAGCGACTTCCAGAGCGCCTCGCCCTTGCCGCGGAAGCTCCCGTAGCGCGACAGCACGTCCGGGTGCTGGACGACGCGGGCGCCCTCCGCCTCGGCGATCTCGCGGGTGCGGTCCGTCGACGCCGAGTCGATCACGAGGATCTCGTCGAGCAGCGGCACGCGGCCGACCATCTCGCGCACGGCGCGCCGGACGATCGGCCCGATCGTCTCTTCCTCGTTGAGGGTCGGCAGGACGAGGCTGACCGTGAGGCCCTGCTGCTCCTTCAGCTGTGCCAGGCGCCGCAGGTCCGAGAACTCGCCGTGGTGGAAGTTCGATTCGCCGAACCAGCGATCGACGCGGGTCGGGACGGCTCGCAGCTCCTCGGCGGCGCGATCGGCGGCGGCGAGGCTCTCGGCCTTCGTCGCGAGCGTCTCGAACGTCTGGCGGCTGATCGACTCGCGGGTCTTGACGACGATGACGGTCGACTTCGCGCGGCTCGCGATGGCCTCCGGCAGGGTCCCGAACACGTGCGTCTCGCCATCGACCGCGCTGGGCGCGGCGGCGCCCATGACCACGAGGTCCGACTGGTCCGCCTCGCGCAGGATCGCGGCGCGCACGTTCGTGGCCTCGCGCACGACGGTCTCCAGCGCACCCGAGACGTGCTGCCGGGCGACGGATGCGAGCGCTCGCTCCGCCTGGGTGCGGACGGCGATCGTGATCCCGGGCGGCACGATGTGCATTGCGAGCACCGACGCTTCGTGGCGGCGCGCGATGGCGCCCGCAACGTGCAGGGCGAGCTCGGCATGGGGGCCGCCGCGGACGGGCACGACGATCCGGTTGATCTCGCGGACGCCGCGCTGCTTGACCACCGCGATGTCGCACGGGAGCTGCCGCAGGACCTCGTCGATCGTCGTGGAGAACGGCCCACCGGCGCCGTCGCGTGGGCTGGGCGACTTCCCGCCCCAGCCGAACACGATCAGGTCCGCCTCGAGCTCCGTCGCCGCCTCGACGATGCCCTCCGCCGCGTGGCGGCCGATCCGGACGATCGGGTGGATCGGGGTGCCTTCGGGGACGTAGTCGAGCACGTTCTGGAGGAGCCGGCGGGCGTGCCTTGCCCGGGTCGCGCCCTGGGAAAGCGCCATTCCCTCGGGCACCTCCACGATCCCCAGCGCGGTCAGCTCGCCGCTCCGCGGCTCCAGGAGGTCCGCGCCCAGGCGGACGAGCTCTTCGGCCGTCGTGGGATTGGCGACCGGGATGACGATCCGGGCGGGCAGGACGAGCTCGCTCACGAGGCGCGGTCCGTGGCGGCGCCCGCCGCCGTCATGCGGCGTTCCAGCGGTCGACCAGGTATGGCTTCAGCCGCTCGAACTCGCGCGCCTGGCGCTCGACGCTGTCCTCGGCGCGCTCGGTGCTCAGGAAGCGGTTCTCGATGACCGAGCTCGCCGTCCGCCCGAAGTACACCGGCACGAGCGCCATCACGAAGTCGTCGACGCGGTCCGGCATGTCGCGCGCCGCGATCACGAGGTCGTAGATCACGCGGACCCAGAGGTCATCCGGGAACGAGAACGCGGAGGCAGCATCCGCGGTCGCGATCGTGTCCGGCTTGGCGTCGCCCTCGCCGCCGGCGCCATCGCGGCCGTCCCGCTCCCCGTGGCTGTCACGCTCGGCGTGAACCTGCTGGGCGACGCGCCCGGCTGCGCCCGCCAGCCCCTCCACCGCCGTGCGCGTGTCCGGGGCGAGCATCGACGCCCACGCCTCGCCCTGGGTCGCGGGAGCCGCCGCGAACTCGTCGAGCAGCCGGAGAACGTTCACCTCGAGCGGCGTCGGGTCCACGTACCGCTCGAACCCGTAGGCGGGCGTGTCATGGCTGCCGTGGACGCTGCGCCAGCGCGGTGCATTCGCGACGGCCAGCCGAAGGATCGTCGAGACGACCTGGCGGAACATGGGCCCGAGGTCCGCGCCAGGGTCCTTGGGGTCGTGGATCTTCGCGCCGAGACGGGTCTGGCAGACCGCGAACCCGCCCGTCACCGCGTGCGTGGTCATCCAGATGTCGATCCCGAACTTGGAGACCTCGGGCGTCCAGTCATCGGTCTTGAGGTAGTGCTTGACGAGGTCAGAGGAGACGCCGAAGTCGCCGCCGATCGGCTGCCGGATCCGGTGGCCGTACAGCGCTCGCGTGAGCGGGTAGGTGACCGAGTTCGTGATCGTGCCGTCGTGCTTGTGGCGGGCGTAGAGCGGTGCCACGAAGTCGTAGCCGCCCTTCAGGATCGGCCCGGCGAGGAGCTCGATCCACTCCGGCCCGATCGAACGCAGGTCGGAGTCGACGACGACGAGCGCCTGGACGTCGAGCTCGGCGGCGATCTCGAAGATCGTGCGCAGCGCCGCACCTTTGCCGCCCGTTCCGTCGATCTCCGGGTAGGTGAGCGAGACACGGGCCAGCTTGTTCGTCGGCCGGACGAGGAGGATGCGCTCGATGTAGTCGGGCGGCTCGGTGTCGATCACGACGCGGCCGGTGCCGTCGGGCGAGCCGGCGTCGGAGTTCACGACGACCGGTCGGAGGTCCGGGAAGTACTGGACCAGGCCGGCCTGAGCCGCCCGGACGACATAGCCGATCGTCGCGGCGTTCTTGAAGCTCGGGATGCCGACCATGATGTCCGCGCGTTCGAGCCGAGCGATCTCGTCCCGAATGGCCGGCGTCAGCACGGGCTGAGGCACGTGCCCACCGTACCAGAGATGCGGAATCTCGCCGTTTCGCGAGCCGCCCGATGCCTATCATCCGCGCGTGGCCACGGCTGCAGCCCCCGCATCCTCGCGAACCGGGCTCCGGCTCATCGAGCGCCTGGCCGGGCTGACGCCGTCCGGTCGGGCGGGCGTCCCGGTCGCGTGGGCGCTGTACGACTTCGCGAACACGATCTACAGCTACGCGATCGTCTCCTTCGCCATGGGCCTGTGGGTCGTCGAGGACACCCGCCTCGGCGCCGCCGACGGCCAGTTCTGGTTCGGTGTCGCCAATGCCGCGTCCGTCGGGCTCAACGCGCTCGTGTCGCCGGTGCTCGGCGCCATGTCCGACCGCGGCGGCCGGCGCATGCCGTACCTGCTGTTCTTCACCGCGCTCACGATCGTCGCGACGGCGACGATCGGCCTGATCGCGAGCGGCACGGGAACGACGCTCACCTTCGTCGGGCTGGCGCTGTTCACGCTCGCGAACTTCTCGTACCAGGCCGCGCTCATCTACTACGACGCGACGCTGCCGCTCGTCTCGAAGCCGACGACGCGCGGCCGGATCTCCGGCATCGGTGTCGCGGTCGGCTACCTGGGCACGATCGTGATCGCGCTGCTGATCCTCGTGACGGACTCGGGCTCCGGCGGCCTGACGTTCCTCATGGCCGCGGTGCTGTTCGCCCTGTTCTCCGTGCCGATCTTCCTGTTCGTGAAGGAGCCTGCCGGATCCGCGTACCGGTTCCGCGTGAGCGATGCGGTCGCCTCGTGGGGCCAGCTCCGAACGACCGTGGCCCACGCCCGCGAGGTGCCGGGCCTCATGCGCTTCCTGGTCGGCCGGTTCTTCTACACGGACCCGGTCAACACCGTGATCGTGGTGATGTCGGTCTTCGCGACGCAGGCGATCGGGCTCACGAAGACGCAGGCGAACCTGGTGCTCCTTGGGCTGACGGTGGCCGCGGTGCTCGCGAGCTTCGGCTGGGGCGTCGTCGTGGAGCGCTACGGCCCGAAGCGGACGCTCATGTGGGTGCTCGCGAGCTGGTGTGTCGGGTTGCTCATCGCCGGCTCCGTCCTGTCACTCCCGACGTTCCTGATCGCGGGCGTCCTGCTCGGCTCGGGGCTCGGCGGCGTTTGGACCTCGGACCGGGTGTACATGCTCCGGCTCTCGCCGCCGGATCGGATCGGGGAGTTCTTCGGGCTCTACGGCCTCGCCGGCAAGTTCAGCGCGGTGACGGGCCCGATCCTGTACGGCACGATCGTGTCCGTGCTGCTGAATGCCGGATGGGGCAACGTGGCCTACCAGGCGGGAATCCTGAGCTTCCTCGTCCTGATGGTGATCGGGATCCTGCTCCTGCGCGGCGTGCCCGATCGCCCGTCCGAGCCCGAGCCGGGCCACGTCCACCACCTGTCCGCGCCGGACAAGCTGATCCCCGCCTTCGACACGCGAGACGCGGACCCCTCGTAGGGGCTTCCCGGCGGGACGGCGTCCGGCTGGCGCCGGCGTCGGGCTAGCGCCGCTCCCGTGAGCGCAGCTCGTCCCAGGCGTCGTTGAGCATCTGCTCGATCGTGGAGCGGCGCGGCTCCCAGCCGAGCACCTTCCGGGCCTTGCCGATCGCCGCCACGAGCTCCGGTGGATCGCCGCCGCGCCTCGGCGCCTCGATCACCTCGACCGTCCGATCCAGCGCGCCTTCCGCGGCGCGGATCACCTCGCGGACCCCGAACCCCTGCCCGCTCCCGAGGTTCATCGCGAGCAGGCCGCCGACGCCCAGGGCGTCGTCGCCGTCCCGGGCCGTCCCTTCGAGCGCGAGCTTGTGCGCGTCCGCGAGGTCGACCACGTGGAGGTAGTCGCGGATCGTCGTGCCGTCGCGCGTCGCGTAGTCCGTGCCCGTCAGCGTGAACGGCTCGCCACGCAGCACCGAGCGCAGGAGGTTCGGGATCAGGTGCGTCTCCGGGTCGTGCCGCTCGCCGTTCCGCCGGCTCGCCCCGGCCACGTTGAAGTAGCGGAGCGCGACGGGCCGCAGACCGTAGGCCTTCGCGTACCAGTCCGCGGCGGCCTCGAGCGAGCGCTTCGTCTCGCCGTAGGTGTTGATGGGTCGGAGCGGCGCATCCTCGGTGATCGGGACGGTGTCCGGTTCGCCGTAGACCGCGGCGGTCGACGAGATCACGAGCCGCGGCACGCCCTCGAGGCGCATCGCCTCCAGCAGCGCGATCCCGCCGCGCAGGTTCTCCATGTAGTAGAGCGCGGGATTGCGGACAGACTCGGGAACGAGCGAGCGCGCCGCGCAGTGGAGGACCGCCTCGATGCCGTGCCGGTCGAACACGGCGCGCGTCCCGTCGATGTCGCCATACGAGCCGTCGACGACCGTCGCACCTTCGAGGTCCGCGCCGTGGCCGGCGGTCGAGAAGTTGTCGAGCACGACGACGTCGTGACCGGCCTCGAGGAGCCGCTCCACCGAGACCGACCCGACGTACCCGGCGCCGCCGGTGACGAGGATGCGCATGGCGGGCAGGGTAGCCGGGGTCAGCCGCGGCGCAGCAGGCGGCGCAGGAATCCCCTGAGGCCGCCTACTCGAGCGGGCGCGTGGGCGGGCGTGTCGGCGGGCGCTTCGGGTGGTTCCGTCCCGGCCGGGGCCGCGAGGTCGTCCAGCAGGCGGCGCGCGGCGGCTTCGTCCGGGTCGATCCCCAGGGCACGTTCCGCCTGCGCCCGCGCGCCGACTTCGTCGCCACGAGCGAGCGCGACCTTGGCCAGCCCGACGAGCGCGATCGCGTTCCGTGCATCCGCGTCCGCGACCTGTCGGTAGAGCCGCTCCGCGACGTCCGGCTCGCCTCGCTCGAGCGCCGCATCCGCCGCGAGCAACCGCTCGATCACGCCGGCCTCATCGATCGTCGGCCAGCATCGATTCCGCGAGCAGCAGCAGCGTCGCCCGGTCATTCTGGGCGGGATCGGCGATCACCCGCTCGAGCAGGGCATCGAGGATCCGGCCCAGATGCGGTCCGGCCGGCACGCCCAGCTCGGCCATGAGGTCATCGCCGTGGACCGCGAGCTTCGACAGGTCGAGCACGACCGACGCCTCGAGCTCCTTCGCGACCCGCGCTCGCAGCTCGGCGAGGTCTCCGGCGTCCGCGGGCAACCCCGAGCCGATGCTGTCCGCTGCGCGCAGGGCGAAGAGGTCCTCGATCGCGTCGGTCCCGACCCGCTGGATGAACCGGCGGATGCCGGCGTCGCCCCAGTCGCGGTCGTACGTGAACATGTGCTGGCGCACCAGGTGGACGACCCGTTCCGTGACGGCGCGGGGGACATGGAGCCGATCGAGCAACGCGGCCGCCAGCGTTGCGCCCACCGCATCGTGGGCGTGGAACGGGCCGTCATCGATCGTCGACGGCTTGCCGATGTCGTGGAGCAGGGCCGCCATGCGCACCACCGGCCGCGCCGCGGGCACCGCGTCCACCGTCCGGAGCGTGTGCCTCAGCAGGTCCTCGCCCGGGATCTTGTTCTGGGGAACGCCACGCTGGGCCGCGAGCTCGGGGGCGATGACGTCGAGCAGGCCCGTCTCGTCGAGGAGCCGCAGCCCGACCGACGGCCGATCGGCGAGCAGCAGCTTCTCCAGCTCGGCCGCCGTGCGCTCGCCGGAGACATGCGCGACGAGCGCGGCATTGGCGCGCATCGCCTCGAGCGTCGGCGGATCGATCGTGAAGTCCAGCGTGGCCGCCAGCCGGGCGGCGCGCAGCATCCGGAGCGCATCCTCGCGGAAGCGCGTGCCTGGATCACCAACGGCGCGCAGCCTGCGGGCTCCGACATCCGCGACGCCGTCGAACGGGTCGACGATCGCGGGCTCGGGCGCCGGCGCACCCGCATCGACCGATGGCTGGGCGCCCCAGGCGATCGCGTTGACGGTGAAGTCGCGGCGCGCGAGATCGAGCCCGATGTCGTCGCCGAACTCGACGTGGTGCGGCCGCCGGAAATCGGCGTACTCGTGGTCGGAGCGGAACGTCGTGACCTCGTGCTGGTTGCCGGCCTCGCGGACCGCCACGGTCCCGAACCGGTTCTCGTAGACGGCGCCGGGGAAGATCGAGAGCAGCCGGTCCGGCCGCGCATCGGTCGTGAGGTCCCAATCCGTCGCCTCGCGCCCGAGGATCGAGTCGCGCACGGAGCC
>DASSHR010000180.1:0-3810 GCA_035692745.1 Candidatus Limnocylindrales bacterium
GTCGGGATGTGGGTCTTCGGATCGACGACCCAACCGGGAGCGGCGAGCGGCACGGTGGCCACGAGCAGGGTTGCGAGCACCGAGCCCGCGACGACCCCGATCGCAACGACCGCGGCCCAGCGCGGATCGCGCCGGAACGCGAGCCAGCCGACCGCCACCGCGAGCAGCAGGGCGACGGCGGCGTAGATCGGCGCGGCGATCCCGGCGTCCGGGTAGAGCTTCGGGCCGCCGAGGGAGATCAGCGCCAGGAGCAGGAACATCGGGACCATCGCCAGCCCGAAGCGGGTGCGCGCGAGCAGCAGCACCGTGCCGAGGCCCAGCCACCCGGCGACCATGATCGCGCCGATCAGGTACCACGCCCGGTAAAGCGGCTCGCTCCAGCCGATGGCGCCGCCCAGGAACTCCGTGCCCGCAGAGATCGCGTACCACAGCATGCCCACTGCCCACACGAGCTGGTAGGGGCGTCGTCGGACACGCCACTGGTCGATGAGGAAGACGAAGAAGACGAAGGACAGGAGCGAGGAGCACAGGGGGAGCACGACGTTCGGATCCACGGGTTCAGTCCTCTGCTGCGGGGCGATGGAACGTGGCGATGAAGCGAAGGAGCAGGCGGTCGAGCAGCGACGCGGCCTCCGCGTAGAGCTGCATCACCGCAGGTGCGTCGAGCGACCGGCGGCGCCCGAGCGCCTCGAGCGCAGCCAGGAACGGTCCGCGCGCCGTGACGAACGCGCCCGTCGCCTCGACCGCGCTCATCCCGGCATCCGCGAGCCGTCGCGCCGTCTGGTCGACCAGCGCGTTCGCATCGGCCTCGAGGACGGCCTTCTGGGCTGCGCCGGTCGCATCCAGATAGGCCAGCAATGTCTCGACCAGCCGACGGCCGTCGGTCCGGAACGCTGCGCGCGCGGCGTCGTCGCCGGCGACCACGGATGGCGTGGCGACACCCGCCCGATACTGCCGCCCGTACGCCCGCGTGAAGCGCTCCGTGGTGCCGCCGAGGGCCGCCAGGGTGCGCCGCCCGCTTCGGCGCACGGCGAGCACGCGCTCCAGCTCCGAGCGGGGGAATCGCCGGTGGCCGCCGGGGGTGGTGAAGGAACGAACGCGTCCCGCGTCCGCCCATCGCCGCAGCGTGTCGGGATCGACCCCGACGACCCGTGCGGCCGCGCCGAGTGCCAGCCAATCGGATGGCGCGGCCGGGGCGGCGACGTTCGCGGGAGCGGGCGTGACGGGCTGGGTTTCGGGCACGCAGGTCCTTCCGGATGACGCGAAATCTGGGTAAATCTCGGTATCGCGTCGTCCCCCGCGACGGCGGGAGGATAGGAGCGTCGTTTCGTGCCTGTCAAACCCCTCCCGGCGAGGGTGCCGGGGGCGTCAGGCCGGGATCAGCTCGTGGTCGTCGCGGTGGATGCCGTCGCACAGCCCGTAGCGGCTGATGGTGCCGTCCGGACCGGGGATCGGGATCGGCCGCATGATCTCGCGCACGGTGCCCTTGCGGCAGAAGAGCAGGTCTCGAGCGGCCATCCACATCCGGACGTGCGAGGCCTCGCCGTGGAACTCGAACGGCCCCGGATTGATCGGCGGACGGCCCGCCCAGGAGACGGGCGTCTCCGCGGCGACCGTGTCGAGGATGTTCATGCGCCAGGGCGTGCCGTCGATCACCTCGAGGCAGCCGTCGCAGCGGATGGCGACGTTGTCCTCGACGATCGTGGGGATGTGGACACCGAGGTAGTCGAGCGGGCTCATCGCCTCGAATGGTAGTGGAGCCGGCCGCGATTTCGCGCGAAGTTGGTACCCCCAACCGGATTCGAACCGGTGATCTTCACCTTGAAAGGGTGACGTCCTGGGCCTCTAGACGATGGGGGCTCGGCGAGCCGGGAGTGTACCGCGAGCCCTCAGCTGTTCAGCACCATCGTCATGAGCGCCATGACGCTGAACGAGCCGATGGCGCCCAGCCCCGCCAGGCCGCCGACCAGCGCGAGCCCGAACGACCGGCCACCCTGGGCCCGCGACGAGGCTCGCCACATCCCGAAGACGCAGGCGAGGGCAATCGCCGCGAACGTGAGCCCGAGCGCCCCGAAGCCGTACGACAGCAGCTCGATCTGCTTGTCCTGCACCTCGCGCACGACCCACAGGATGTATGCGACCGAGCCGAGCAGGGCCACGCCGAACACCATGACGGGCAGCGAGATCCGCACGCGCCCGATGCGCAGGCCGCCGGTCGATACCCCGAACGAGCGGGGCGGAGGTTCGGTGTTCACGGTCGGGTGCGATGGTAGATCGCGACGTTCCACGAGCAGCGCGGCCGCTTGAGCGTGGCGGCGAGGTCGGAACCGGCCGTCCCGAAGGCGGCGCCCAGGAACGCGGTCGCATCGTCGAGCGACCCAAACTCCCAGAAGCAGTGCACGACCCGGACGCGGAAGCCACCGGTCAGGAACGGCCCGGCGCGGTGGCTCCAGGCGCCGTACTCGGGCCGCTCGCCGAGGAGGTGGGACACGTCGTCGCGGCCGTAGTCGTGCACGACGAGCAGGCGACCCTCGGGTCGCAGCACGCGATCCACCTCGGCAAGCTCGGCAGGATCGACGCCGCGGAACGCCGACCACAGGCCGATCACGATGTCCGCGAACCCGTCGGCGATGTCGAGCCGGAGCGGGCTCGTGAGCGCGACCGAGGAGACGCGAGCGCCGGACGATCGCAGTCCGTCCACGAACGGACCACCGGTGGCATCGACGACGAGCACGTCGCGGTCGCGAACCGGCCCGAGGGCCTCCAGCGCCGCCACGACCTTGCCCTGCGGGTCCAGGGCCCGGATGAACGCAGGCTCGAGGTCCGCCGCCACGGAGAGTGGGAGGTTGGCCATCAGGCGACCCGAACGATCGCGCCAGAGCGCGCCGGTACGGTCACCTGGAGCCCGCCATCTCGCGCGGCCAGCGCGGGCGCGCTGCCAGCCTGCCGCGCGCGTCCGACCGAATGCAGGATGTCGCCGGCGGCACCGTCGCCGAGCGACAGCGTGGCCGGCTCGTCGCCGGCGTTCACCGCCACGGCGATCCCGCCGTCGGCGCCGCGCCGGAAGGCCAGGGCAGGCCCCTCGGTGGTGGTCACCCGCAGCTCGTCCGAGCGCAGCTCGGGGTGGGCGTGCCGCGCGGCGAGCGAGCCCTTCAGGGAGTCGAACAGGGCCTCGTTCCAGCGCGTTCGGTCCCATGGGAACGAGCGCCGCGAATCGGGATCGATGCCGCCTTCGACGCCGACCTCGTCGCCGTAGTAGATGCACGGCGCGCCGGGCAGCGAGGCCTGCACGAGCGTCGCCAGCTCCATGGCCTCGCTGTCGCCGCCGAGCAGCGAGAGCGCGCGTGGCGTGTCGTGGCTGTCGAGCAGGTTCAGCTGCACCGCGTTCGTCTCGGGCGCGTACGCCTGCAGGAGCTCGGCGAGGCGCGCCGCGAACGTCGCGCCATCGATCCTCGTGACCCGCCCGTACTCGTGATGGCTCCGGAGCAACGCCTCGTTGAGCGACCGACCGCCGACGAAGCCGATGATCGCCTCGGCGAGCGGGTAGTTCATCAGGGCATCGAACCGGTCGCCGGAGACCCAGTCCGGGTCGACGTGCCAGATCTCGCCCACGAGGTAGGCCTCCGGGTTCACCGCGCGACAGCGGCGCCGGAATTCCTGCCAGAAGCTCCGGTCCTGGATCTCGCCCGGCACGTCGAGGCGCCAGCCATCGATGCCGAATCGGAGCCAGTGCTCCGCGACGCCCCACAGGTACTCGCGCACGGCCGGCTCGTCGATGTTGAGCTTCGGCAGCGCGGGCATGCCCCACCA
>DASSHR010000181.1:0-1275 GCA_035692745.1 Candidatus Limnocylindrales bacterium
TTTGGGATTAGCGGAGGGACACACGTACACATGAACAAGCGCAGCAAGCTCCTGGCGCTGCTCGGCGCGACCGTCCTGTCGGTCGGCGTCGTCGGCGTCGCCTTTGCGAACACCCTGTCGGTCGACAAGCCGAACATGGTCGCTCCGAAGACGCTTTCGCAGATCGGCGTGAAGACGGACTGCACGGACTTCACCGGTGACTTCGCCGTCGGCGAGGGCGAGGTGGGGATCCACTTCATCCTGACGCAGCCCGAGTCCAACAGCGGGACGATCTCCGGCTCCGTTGACGGCGTGGCGTTCGGTCCGGTCGCCGGGATCTTCCATGGCGAGTCCGACAACGGTGCCATGCACTTCTACGTCATCGTCCCCGGCGATGCCGACAGCGTCATCAACGACGCCGTGACGGACGTCGACGGCGGCGAGCTGACGGTCAGCCACCTCTGCTTCGGCGAGACCGAGCAGTCGGCGCCTCCGTCAGAGGTTCCTTCGGAGGCGCCTTCGGCGACCCCGACCTTCGAGCTCGAGACCGCCGGCATCACGGACGCCCCGTCCGAGCCTTCGACCGACACGTTCGACACGAACGGCACCTCGGGCCCGGCTGACGGCGCCTGGCTGCTCGTGGTTGCGCTCGGCGTGCTCCTTGCGAGCATCGTCGTGCTCACCCCCGCGCGGGCCAAGGGCCGGCGCTAGGGAGCAGTCCCGACCAGGGACCTGACCTGTAACGGCTGAGGAGGGCCCGGGCAACCGGGTCCTCCTCCTTTTCCGCCTCGAACGCCGCGGCCGGCCAGACCGGTCCGCGGCGTTCCTGTTTCCGGAGGTCCGATGGCGCCGGCGCCAGGCAGCGCACGGCGGGCGGGTGAAGTGGCCGAGTCCGGCCCGGCGAGTCCGCCGCGGAGCAGCTGAAGGGCTCCGCCGCGCAGCCACCGAGGAGTGCAGCGCGGGTCAGCGCTGGTTCGCGTTCCCCCCGCGGTCAGTGCCGCTGCCCTGGCCGCCGCCAAGCCCGCCGGCGGGCGTCGCCCGCGGGGCCGGCGCACCCGCGTCGCCGGGCTTGCCCGAGTCGTGAAGACGCGTCGCCGCCTTCTGGCTGACCTCGATGGCACCTTCGATCGCCGACTGGTCCGGCAGGCTCGTCGCCAGCTCCTGGAGCGTCGCGGTGTGCCGTGCCAGCTCCGCCTCGAGGTGGGCGAGCAGCGCGGGATCCAGACCGACGTCCGCGACGGCCGCGTCGACCTCGGCGCGGTACGCGGCAAGCGCGGCTGCCAGCGCCGCGGTATC
>DASSHR010000182.1:0-8909 GCA_035692745.1 Candidatus Limnocylindrales bacterium
TCCGTCCTGGCAGAACCGGATCGACGGCGGCCGGCCCAGGTGCCCGACGAAGACCACCGGCGTCACCACGTCGTCGGTGGTGAGCTCCGGCGGCGCGGTCACCCCGGGCGTCAGCGCGACCGCGAGCGGCGTCGCCATCTCGCCGTACAGCGGGGCGGTGAACAGGGCGCCCGCCCGATCGCAGAATGCGTCGGCGTCCGCGGCGACCCCGAACTCCTCGCCGAGCGCGGGATCTCCGCCGTCCACCGGGATCGGGCATCCCGCGAACGGCTGCGCGTCGAACCAGCCGGAGACGGCGATGGGTCCGGTCGCGGCCGCCGAGACATAGCGGGAGACGTACGCCGCGGACCAGACCTGCAGCCCGAGCACCTCCGACGGGTACCGCGGGAGCGGCGCCGCCAGCGCATTCGACGGCGGCGAAGGTCGAGGCGCGGCGGAGCCGTCGACGTCGAGGGCGACGGGGGCAGTCGATGGCGCGTCCGGGCGCCGCGGCTCCTGCAGCGATGCGCCGGCAATGCCGACGAGCACGGTCCCGACGACCACCGAGCCCGCGATCGCGATGCCGATCAGGTCGCGCCGTCGTCGCCTGGGCGCGAGCACGGCCTGTGGCTCGAACGTCGCACGCTCGTCCATGGGCAGAGCCTAGTCCTCGGGGCGTTGAAAGGCCCGATCTCGGCACCCGCGCTACCGTCGGACGCAGCCAGGGTTGCCGCTCCCGGATGGAGATTGCCGGCGCGATGCCGGCAGGCCGGGAGGTCACGCTGCGACCCATCGAGGAGGTAGGTCCAATGTCCGGACCCGCGCCCATTCGCGCTCTTCGCGCTCTTCGCGCGCCACGCGCCGCGGTGCTCGCCCTCGCGCTCGTCGTGGGCAGCGCCGGCGCCGTCATCGGTGCGAGTGCAACCGCGATCCACATCATCACGCCGCAGACCGCCGACCAGGTCACGAACATCGACATCCTGCGCAGCGAGCTCAAGAACTACTACGGGACGCCGGGCGCCTCGACGGGCTCGGGGGCCACCGCGGGCTGGACGCTCGACCTGGACCAGAACAGCAACTACGCCGACGAGGCGCGCAAGGTCGCGGCCGAAGGCTGGGCGTGGCTGCAGTCGCAGGCCGGCAAGGCCCCGATGCAGGCAGTCGTCTTCGACGTCGACGACACCACGCTCACCACGTACGACTACGAGCTGTACAGCAACTGGGACTACAACCCGACCACGAATGGCTACTTCGTGGGCCTCACCTCGGGCGCGTTCACCGGCAACGTCTTCCCGGCCACGCCGGGGATGGTCGAGCTGGCCCAGGCGGCGCACGACGCCGGCTACGCAGTGTTCTTCATCACCGGCCGCGGCGATTCGCAGCACCAGGCGACCATCGCGAACCTGGTCGATGACGTCTCCGCCGGGTACACGGACCTCACCACCACCACGAGCGGCGGGCTGAGCACGCAGGTCGACGAGGTCGACGCGGGCTACCCGATGCCCACGGCGATCGATACCGGCCACGGCGGCTTCGCCGACGGCCTGTTCACCAAGCCGGTCGTCGGTTCCTACCCGACCTACCTCGACGACCCGCAGTTCTGCGCGGGCGCGATCGACAACAGCGCCTCGTGCGCGACGATCCCGTACAAGTCCGGCACCCGGGCGTACATCGAGTCCCTCGGCTACGACATCGTCGCCAACTTCGGCGACCAGTACAGCGACCTGACCGGCGGCTACGCCGACCGGACCTTCAAGATGCCGAACCCGAACTACTACCTCCCGTAATCCCCGGACGCCCGGGCACCGCCCGGGCGCAGTGCAGTCGAGGCCGGTCCGATTGGGCCGGCCTCGATGATTCCAGTGGCTTCGGCGGGCGCGATGCCCGCGGCAGCCGCCGCGCGGATCAGCCTTCGGGGAGATCCTCGGCGCCCGGCGCGTAGGCCCACATCGTCGCTGGCTGGATCCGGAACAGGACGACGTCGCCCCAGCTGTAGGGGTCCGACTCGTAGTTCGCGGTCCAGGCGGCATGGATCTCGTCGTGCTCCGGATGCCCAGGCTCGATCCACTCGACGGTCCCGTTCACCGCGACGGCGATCCGATCGCCGTCCATGTGCACGGCGCTGACCGCCGGTTTGCGGCGGAGGTGCGCGTATTTCGTCGCCCCGCGCGCCGTGCTGACCGTGAACCTGCCGTGGATGAACAGCGCGTCCAGCGGTGACACGCGCGGCTCGCCCTTCGGCGTGACGGTCGCGAACGCCACGTGCTTCGTGCCCTGGAGGTAGGTCACGAGCTGGCGGGCGCTCAGGCGCCGCTCCGGCCTCACGATCGCGCGCATGTGCTCGTTCGCCCGCGCCATGTGCGCGTCGAGCATCGACTGGAGCGACTGGATCTCGGCCTCGGTCTCGAACATGGTTCGAGGCTACTGCGCCTGCGGGCTCGGCGGCTTGATCGCGCTTGCGCATCCTGCGTGGCGCTGCGACGGCCCGGCACCGCCCGGGTGCGCCCCGGCGACGATCAGCCGGCCTGCGGAATCCGGGCCACCAGGTACCAGGTCGGCATCGCGCCCTTGCCCTTGATCTCGATCGTGCCGCGCGACTCGAGCTCGAACTCGTCGCGGAGCAGCTCGTACGTCGCCTGCGTGACCTGGACGCGGTTCGGCGTGCCCTGCGATTCCATGCGCGACGCCGTGTTCACCGCGTCGCCCCACAGGTCGTACAGGAACTTCTTGCGGCCGATGACCCCGGCGACGACCGGCCCGGAGTTGATGCCGACACGGATCTGGATGCCGAGGTCCGCGCACGAGCCCGAGGGTGCGACCGCGGCGACCATGTCGAGCGCGAGGAGGGCCAGGGCCCGTGCGTGGTCCGGGCGCGGGTCGGGCACCCCCGAGGCGACCATGTACGCGTCCCCGATCGTCTTGATCTTCTCGAGCCGGTAGCGCTCGGCGAGGGTGTCGAACTGCCCGAACAGCTTGTCGAGGATGCCGACGACCTCGGCGGGCGGCAGGTCCTTCGTGCGCGGCGTGAAGTCGACGACATCGGCGAACAGCACCGATGCCGCCCCGAACTGGTCGGCGATCGTGTGCGGACTGCCCTTGAGCCGTTCGGCGATGGAGCCGGGCAGGATGTTGAGCAGCAGCGTCTCGGCGCGCTCGTGCTCGACCTTGACCTCGGCCAGGGCCTCCTCGCGCTGCTGGGCGAACAGGGCGAGGATCGTGAAGATGAGCGAGCCGCCGACGGTGATGTTGAGCACCGTCATCAGGTTCGAGAACCACTCCGGGAGGGACTTCTCGGGCGCCAGTGCGAGCCCGGCCAGGCCCGAGCCCAGGAAGATCGCGATGTACACAACGAACCAGCGGATGCCGGCGCGCGCGCCAAGGAAGATCAGCGCCCCGAGCGGGGCGAGGATGCCCCAGATCCCGACGCCGCCCGCGGACACGATGCCGCCGATCGGGATCATCGACAGCGTCGGGGCGAGCAGGATGTCGATCAGCTGGATGCGCAGCAGCAGGTCGAAATTGCGGTTCCGCGCGAACAGCAGGAGCGACGCGATCGAGATCGCGGCGTACACGGCGGCCGTCCATCCCCAGAGCGACCCGAACGCGACATACAGCCCGGCCCACACGAACGACACGGGCAGGATGAGGATGGCGAACAGGACGAGCAGCGCCTTCCGGAGGCGCGTGTCCTCGTCGTCGTCGGGGTTCGCGCCGACGGCCGAGAGCCGCACGAGGACGCGATCGAGCAGGGCGCGCATCAGGTCAGGTTAGGTGGCGGCGCTCGCCTCGGTGGCCGGCTCTCCGAGCGGCTCGCCGAGGGACGTTCCGAGCGGCTCGCCGAGGGACTCGCCCCACACCCCGGCGCGGATCATCCGAGCGACGACGAAGAGCCACAGGGCGGTGAGGATCGCGACCATGAGGCCGGCAAGGATCCACGGCGCCGGCGCGGCCCAGCCGGCAAGCAGCGCAATCGCGGCACCGCCCGCGAGGATCGCGCCCAACGGTCGGTAGACGATCTCGAGTCGGACGGCGTCCTCGAGCGAGCGCTCGGTGAGGATCAGGCCGAGGAGCCCGATCGCCACGGAGCCGCCGAGCAGCACCGCGGATTCGGGCGGCGTCGCCGGCTCGTGGGCGTGCTCGATCAGGCTCACGATCGCCGCGCCCGAGCCGACGATCGCGAGCTGGATCGGCAGGTGGCTGAGCATCCACGTCCAGACCGTGCCGCCGCTCCGCGGCAGCCGTCGCCCGACGAGGTCGAAGTAGATCCACCAGAACCCGAAGCCGACGATCAGCGCCAGCGAGCCGGTGAAGATCGTCAGCGCGTCCGTGCCGGCCGCGGACAGCCCGGTCACGACCGCGAGCACGACCTCGCCGAGGACGATGATCGTGAACGCCCCGAACCGCTCGACGAGCGAGTCGGTCGGGACGATGCCCTCGACCTGGCGCTGGTTCCCGCGCGAGCCCGAGATGACGAAGCCCACCCAGCCGGTCAGGAAGAGCGCCCAGATCACGAGTCGCCAGATGTCGGGCAGCGCTGCGGTCACGAGGACGACGACCGCGGAGGCGAACATGCCGCCGACGTACACGGCGGTGATGTCGAGGAACTCCGGGCGCTCCACGCGATCCAGCTCGCGGATCGAATACCAGGCCCAGCCCATCACGGCAAGGAACAGCGAGTAGGCGATCGCGAAGGGCTGCCCGGTGGAGCCCGCGGCGTCGCCGGTGAACACCGCGAGCAGGGCGAGGATGCCCATCTGGATGAACACGAGGAACCGCGTCCGGCCGTCCTCGCGCCCGTGCAGCTCCACGTACAGCGAGCCGTTGAACCAGGCGAACCAGAGCATCCCGAAGACGACCGCGAACTGCGCGAACGCGACCACCGTCGCGTGCTCCGCGAGCTGGTGCGACGCCTGCGCGATCACCGCGACATAGGACAGGTCGTAGAACAGCTCGAGATTGCTGACCGTGCGGTCCTTGAGGATCACGCCATGCGCCCGGGGCGGCGCGAAGAGCCAGCGCTTGAGCTGGTGCTTGGCCGTTCGGGGCGCGGACGCGGGCTGGGCGGCCACGATCAGGCGGCCCCGGCCCCGGCCCCCGCTCCGGCCCCGGTTCCGGCACCGGCACCGAGGTCCGCGTGGCGCTTGCGGGCCATTCCCTCGATCTGCCAGACGACGACGTTGCCGATCAGGAGCGCGACGGCCTGGCAGGCGAAGATGACGATCAGGCCGATCGCCGTGGCCTCCTGGAGGTCGCGCCCGGTCCCGAAGACCCGCGTGAACCGGAGGACGAAGCCGAGCACGACCGCCGGCCCGAACGCAATGATGATCGCCAGGCCGAGGAGCGGCATCGCCGCCGGGTGCGGCCCGAGCCTGGTGATCATCTCGCCCAGGCGGGCCGGGATCGCGTAGAGGTTGAAGCCCGGCACCAGTGGCTCGAAGAACGCCCACGTCGGGCTCACCTTCGAGTAGCCCACACCGAGGGTCGGCAGGTTCGCCACGATCTGGCGGATCCACCACCCGAAGGCGAGCAGGGCAAGCACGGCCGTGACCGGCGCGAGGACCAGGAGGGGAAGACGCTCGCCGAGCAGCTCGGCGGCAGCCTGGCCCTGGCCCGACGTCCGGAGGTCGGTCACGTTCCAGTTGGTCCAGAGTGCCAGCAGCGTTGCCGCGATGAAGGCGACCGTGGTCATCGACACGAGCACCGCGCCGGTCTCGGAGCTCCGGAAGGTCCCGGTCGGCTCCGGGGCCCGCTCCTCGTGGACGAAGGCGAGGTCCTCCGGCCGGGTCGCGGCGACCTCGACCGGGGTGTTGCATTTGTAGCAGCGGCTCCGGCTCGCGGGATTGACCGAGCGGCATCGACCGCAGATCCAGACCTCGCCCCCCGATCGCATGGCCGCGATGATCGGCGGCTGCCGTGCGGCCAGTCAAGGCGGAACTTCGAGGTCAGCGCTCCGAATCGGGCATGAACGCGACGCAGCACAGGCCCTCCCGCGGGTCCGAGACGGGCCGGTAGCCGGCGTCGGCAACCGCGGAGGATTCGCCGTCCAGCAGCGCGAGGTTCATCGCGCAGGTCAGCTCGCGATGCTCGTCCACGAGCGCATGGAACGGGCAGTTCCGGAGGCGGACCACGCCATCGGTGTCCTCGAATGGCTCGTAGCCCTGGGACATCAGGAGCGGCAGCAGCTCCTGCGCGCCACGCTCCACCGCCTGCTCCCCCAGCTCACGGCCGCGCTCCCGCGCGACGTCCATCACCGCTGACCGTGCCTTCCCGGCCCGTTCCACGCCGGTCGCGAGGATCTCCGCGGCCACGTCGTAGCTCCGCGGCGGGAGCTGCACGGACACGTCCTGGCCCGCAGGGCGCTCGTAGAACTTGGCGGGCCGCCCTGCGCCGGGGCCGGTGCGGCCGCTCCGGCGCCGGAACGAGACGTCGAGCAGCCCCGCGGCAACGAGCCGGTCGAGGTGGAAGGCCGCGAGGGCACGGGTGACGTCGGCGGCCGCGGCGGCCGTATCGCGGTCGACCGGGATGCCGGCCCGGGCGACGACCTCGTAGAGCCGGCGACGCACGGGCTCCGCGAGCACCGCCACCCGGTCGAGGTCGTCCGCGCGCCGCGGCTGTCCCGGCTCGCCAGGCACGCCCGTCTCCTGTGTCATGCCCAGAGTCTAAACGCAACGGGCGCTCGCGCAAGAGTTGACAGTCCGTCAGCGCCCATCTATAACCAGTCCGCACTCGTCATAGATCCCATGGAGGTGCCATGAACCTTCGCACGACGCGCTCCCGGCTGCTGGACCCGCTGACCGCGGGCCTGACCGTGCCGGTCCTCGCCAGGGTCGGCGCGCTCGTGATCGCGGTCGGACTCGGGCTCGACACGTTCGAGCACACGGTCGGCCATTCGATGCACGACGCCCTCATCGGGGCCTTTCCCCTGGGCGAGCACTTCGCCCACCTCGTGGTCGTGATCGGGATGGTCATCGTCCTCGCCGGCATCGTCGCCGACGGGATTCGCACGCAGCGCCGGCTCGGCCGGCGGGAAGGAAGGACTCCACATGCCGTTCGGTGATTTCGTCAACCAGATCCCGCCCCTCGGGTTCCTCGCCATCCACGTCGTCCTCTTCGCGATCGGGGCGTACTTCGCGTGGCGATCGTTCGGCGCCGGCCAGTCGACCCTCGGCTGGGCGTTCTCGCTGTTCGCCCTCGCCGAGGTCTCGTACATGACCTACCACCTCGACTGGACCGTCTTCCTCTTCGCGCACACGATCAGCGAGGTCCTCGACCTGCTCGCGTTCATCCTGGTCTTCGTGGCGATCGCAGATCGCCTGCGATCGCCCGCGGCATCGGCGCCCACTGCCCCGGCATCGCAGGTCCGCGCCTGATGATGGCCGGCCCGATCCGCGCACCGATCCGCGCACCGATCCGCGCACCGATCCGCGCCCTGCGGTCCGGCGCGATCCTCCTCGCGCTCGCCGCATCCACGCTGGCGTTCGCCGCGTGCTCGAGCTCCGGCTCGGGCACCGGCGGCGCCGGCTCCACGGCCCCGGTGGCCACGTCCACCGTCGACCTGCCGCCTTCGTACAAGTTCGTGCCGGCGAACATCACGGTCCCGGCCGGCACCACGGTGACCTGGACCAACCACGACAACTTCACCCATTCCGTCCAGTTCAAGGACGGCGGCCTGCCGACCGACCCGCAGCTCATGAAGCCCGGTGAGCAGACCACGTTCACGTTCCAGACCGCGGGCACCTTCCACTACCAGTGCTCGCTCCACCCCCAGCAGATGCAGGGCACCGTCACGGTGACCCAGGAAGGAGCACCGTCATGAACCGACGACGACTCGGACTCCTCGCGCTCATCCCGGCGTCGCTCGCCTTCGCCCTCGCCGCGGTGGTCACCACCGGCGCACCCGCCACCGAGGCAAGCGCGACGACGACCCGCGCCGCGTTCCACGACGCGATGCGGAAGCTGTGGGAGGACCACATCACCTGGACCCGGCTGTTCATCGTCAGCGCCGCGACGGAGTCCGGCAACCTGCCCGACCTCGGCCCGACGGTCGACCGGCTGCTCCAGAACCAGACCGACATCGGCAACGCGATCAAGCCGTACTACGGCAATGCCGCGGGCGACGCGCTGACCGCGCTGCTGCGCACGCACATCCTCACGGCAGCCGACATCGTGACGGCGGCCAAGGCCGGCGATGCCGATGCCCAGCAGGCCGCGTTGGACGCCTGGTACGCGAACGCCGACGAGATCGCGGCGTTCCTGCACGACGCCAATCCGCACCAGTGGTCGCTCGCGGAGCTCCAGTCGATGATGCATGACCATCTCGACATGACGCTCCAGGAGGCCGTCGACCGGCTCCAGGGCCACTACGCCGCCGACGTCGCGGACTACGACGCGGTCCACGGCGAGATCCTCGAGATGGCCGACATGCTCAGCTCCGGGATCATCGCCCAGTTCCCGGGGAAGTTCGCGCGCTGAGCTCGCATTGATCCGAACGTGATCCGCACCTGCGGCGGTGGCCCCTCCCCCACCGCCGCAGGCGTCTGTCTGGGACTGTCCCGGACAGGAACGCCGCGTCGCGCCGACTAGAACCGGCCGATTGTCTCCCGGTGCCGGACGACGAACAGGATCGACGGGACGAGCACGACGGCATACGCGGCGAGGTACAGGATCCCCAGCGGCCGGCCGGCGAAGTCGACCGCGCCGAGGTGCAGGATCGCTGCGACGAGGATCGGCACGATGAGCGCGATGCCGGCGATGCCGAGCATCACGGCGGTGCCAACGCCCGGGCGCACCAGCAGCGCGCCGATCCCGATCGCCAGGGCGAGGTAGAACGCCGCGAACCCGCGCACCGTGAACAGGGTCAGTGGCTCCGGGAACACCTTGCCCGTCGTCGAGAGGCCGCCGTCGCCGGCGAGGAAGCCGCCGACCGCCAG
>DASSHR010000183.1:0-1375 GCA_035692745.1 Candidatus Limnocylindrales bacterium
GCGGTAGGCGAGGCGGAACATCAGTCGATCGCCGAGGCTGTCGAGCTTGGCGGACGTGCCGGACTGCGGAACGCAGGCGCCGCTCGCGCACAGCTGGCTGAAGCCGGCCGCCGCAGGGGCAGCAAAGGTCGTCCACGCGGAGTTCGTGGGCGTCGCCCAGTCGACCTTGTAGTGGTAGGTGGTGTAGGTGCCGAAGTCGGGGAACGAGACGAACGTCTCGGGCGCGTTGGCGGGCGGCAGGGCCGAGCCGTCGATGTCGGCGGGGAGGAACGTGTCCTGCACGGAGCGAGGACCCGTGGTCTGGAACGTCGCCGCCTGGCCGGCCAGCATCTTGGCCCGGTCGAACACGACGGGCTGCGGGCCGAGGAACGCCGTCCCGGCGGAGTTGAAGACGTTGAACGCGAAGTAGTAGCCGTCGGTCCACACCGCGCCGTGCGGGTAGTCCATGAAGTTCGAGCTGATGTGGAAGTCGTAGCGGTACCAGCTGCCCGTGGCGTCGCTGGAGGTCGAGACGGCGATGCACTCGTCCGTCGGGACCCCGCCGGAGCCGGCGAACTGACTGATCAGCCAGCGGCCCGCGAGCTGGTCGTACAGGACGACCGGGTCGCCATGCCCGGCGGTCGCGCAGACGTTGCCGGCGCCGGACCAGATCGTGGTGATCGCGGCGGGGCCGTACTGCGACGCGCCGGTCGACTTGTTGAAGACCTGGAAGCCCTCGTTGACGATCTGCACGTACTGCGTCGCGCCGACCTCGCCGTTGGTGTCCGGCGGCGCGCAGTTGCAGACGACACCCGGGAACGGGATGCCGTCGAAGCTCAGGCTCGTGGCCGGCATCGCCGGCGCCGCGAGCGTGTTCTGGACGTGCGACGGGGCGTTGCTCGAACCCTCGGTCTCGCGACCGCCGTCCTCGTCCTCTTCCTCGTCGCCGAGCGGGATCGCGTGGACGGGCTGGGGCTCGATCGTCCGCAGCTCGGGGGACTTGTCGTGATGCTGGTCCGCACCGACCCAGTGACCGTTGCCCTTGTCGACGGGTCCGTCCGCGGATTCCGCTGCCGTCACGGGCAGGCTGCCGCCGGCGCCGAGAAGCTCGGGGCCGGCGTTCGTGGGCCGGTTGACGAGGATGATGGTCGCGATGAGCGCGGTTGCCGCGAGGGCGGCGAGCAGCGCGGCGACACGCGGGCGGCGGCGGATCAACGACATGGGTTCGGCACGCTCCAGGCTGATGGACTTGCGTAGCTGGCGGCCGAATGGTGTCACGCCGGTGAGAGCGTGCGTGTTCCAAATGCGACACCGGTGCAAGGTCGCACCACTGTCGTGCCGCTCACCAGCCGGTGGGCACGCCCTCGTTCTGCTCGTCGAGCCACGCCTGGAGCGG
>DASSHR010000184.1:0-2281 GCA_035692745.1 Candidatus Limnocylindrales bacterium
CGGTAGCGCGAGCCGAAGCTGCGCAGGATCAGCGACGCCGTGATGAGGGCGACGAAGCCTACGGTCGTGAGGAGCAGGGGACCCACGCCCGGGATCATAGGTGGGCGGGGAATCAAAAGGCCCGGAGGAACCTACCCAACACGTGGACCTTGATGCGATCTCGGTCGTTAGTGTCGCTCAGCCCCTCCGGGCTGGTGCCAACACTAGGGCCGCCAGGGTCCCGCGGCAATCCCATCTATCCACGAGATTCAGGCTCTTGTCGCGGCTTGTCCACGGTCGCTCCACAACCAGTGCGCCGGCCCTGCCTAGGCGGTTCGGCCGGTCGCGGGGTCCAGCGCCTGCACGCCCCCGCCGTAGGCCGTCAGCACGAGTCGGCCGCCGACCATGGCCGCCTCCGTCACGACGTCGGAATGGGCGATTCGCCATGCCACGGTGCCGTCCGCCTCGATCGCGAAGGTTTCCAGCTCTGCCTGGAGGAGCACGTGGCGCAGCCGCGACGACGTGAAGAGCGCCAGCAGCGGCGTCGCCGATCGGTGGCTCCACGCGAGCGCGCCCGTGCGCGCCTCCAGCCCGTAGGCGTGGAAGCCGTACTTCACGACCAGCTGGCCGGCGGTATCCCAGAGCTGCGCGGACGGCTCGTCGTTGATGCGCGACGCGAGCCGGACGGACCAGCCGCCGGCCGGCCCGTCGACGCGGAGCTCGGCACGGCACAGCTCGTCCGGATCGGACGCGACCTCCGGCCCCAGGTCGACGAGGGACCCACCCGCCTCGGAGAGTGCGAACACGGCCGCCGCCTGCCCGGAGCCGCCCCAGCGCCACCGCGCCCGAAGCCCGCCGGGATAGGTGATGGTCGCGTCGCGCGGTTCGGCCGCCACTACGGGTGCGCTGCCACTACGGATGCGCCGCCATCAGGACGCCTGCGCTGCCGGCGGCTCCTCGGCGATCGGGGCGACGTGGGCGTCGGCCAGCATGCGCAGCACGGCCGGCGCCACCGGGAAGACGGCGGTCGGCAGGCCTGCCGCGGCCCAGACGGTCTCGTACAGGCTGAGGTCGGGGTCCATGATCACCCGCGTCCGCTGCCGGTGGCCGAACGGCGGAATCCCCCCGATCGTGTAGCCGGTCAGCTCGTCGGCCTCCTTCGCCGTCGAACGGCGAACGTCCCGCCGCCCCACGACGGCCGCGAGCCGCTCCAGGTCGACGCGGTCCGCGCCGGACACGAGGCACACGATGGGCTCGAGCGAGCCGTCATCGTTCGTCGTCACGAACACGAGCGACTTCACGATCTGGCCGATCTCGGCGCCCACGACGCGGGCGGCATCGGCTGCGGTGTGCGTGGAGTCGGGGAAGGTCATGACCTCGAGGGTCACGCCCTTTCTGGCGGCGACGTCCAGCACCCGCTGGACGGCCGGGTGCACGAGGGTGATCGGCACGGCAGGGAGGATAGCAGCGGGAACGGGCTACGATCGATGGCCATGGACGCGATCGTCTTCGACTGGGACGGCACCCTCATCGACACGCTGCCCGCGATCTACGAGGCGAACCGCCTCGTCCTCGCCGAGCACGGCCTGCCGTTCGATCCGGACCTGTACCGTGCTGCCTACGTGCCCGACTGGCGGCTGATGTACCAGCGCCTCGGCGTGCCCGACGCCAAGCTCGAGACGGTCGGCCTCCGGTGGCTCGAGCTCTACCGGTTGGCGGGCGAGGCGAGCCTCCTGCCGCGTTCTGCGGAATCACTACGGCGGCTCGCGGAGGCCGGCTTCGTGCTCGGCCTCGTGACGGCTGGCGACCGCGAGGTGGTCACGGAGCAGATCGAGCGCCTGGGCGTCGACGAGTACCTCACCGTTCGGGTCTTCGGCAACGACGAGTTCGCGGCCAAGCCGCATCCGGATCCACTCCTCCACGTCCTCGAGCGCCTGGAGCGGCGCGACCGCATCGCGACGGCGCGCTACATCGGCGACGTGCCCGACGACATGCGCATGGCCCGCGCCGTGGGTGCGATCGGCATCGGGATCGAATCCGTCAACTGGCGGCCCGAGGACCTGCGCGGCGCCGGCGCCTCGGCGATCTTCCCGAGCGTTGCCGCGTTCGTGGACGACCTGCTGGGCGAGGCGTCCGAACGGGCCGCGGCCGCCGGCCGCGCCTGAGCCCGCGACCAGCCGGCCCGTGACCCGCTCTGCCGGTGACCGGCCGCCCCCGACGAGCACCCGTGGCGCCATCGTCCTCGCCGATGGCGACGTCCCGGGCCGCGATCGCCTGGACGCGGCATGGCCCGGCTGGGCCG
>DASSHR010000185.1:0-7913 GCA_035692745.1 Candidatus Limnocylindrales bacterium
TGCTCGAGCTGGTCGAGCTCCCCGGCTACGAGAAGCGCAAGCCCGGTCAGATCTCCGGCGGCCAGGCGCAGCGAGTCGCGCTCGCGCGGGCGCTCGTGAACAAGCCTGCGGTGCTCCTCCTCGACGAGCCGCTCGGCGCCCTGGACCTCAAGCTCCGCAAGCAGATGCAGGTGGAGCTGAAGCGCATCCAGCAGGAGGTCGGGATCACGTTCGTCTACGTGACCCACGACCAGGAAGAGGCGATGACGATGTCGGATCGCATCGCGGTGATGAACAAGGGTCACTACGAGCAGCTCGGCGATCCCGAGGTCCTGTACGAGCGCCCGAAGACCCGCTTTGTCGCTGGGTTCCTCGGCGTCAGCAACCTGCTGTCCGTCCAGCCGGACGGCACGTCCGGGGACATGGCCGCGTTCAAGCTCGGTGACGGCACCGCCTGCCGCGTGCCCGCAGCGCTCGCTGCCGGCCACAAGGGCAGGATCGCGCTCGGCGTTCGACCGGAGAAGATCCGCCTCACCGAGCCCGGCAGGGAGATCCCGGCCGGCTACAACCGCCTCAGCGGCACGATCGCGCACGCCTCCTATCTCGGCGTGAGCACCCAGTACATCGTCCGGCTTGCCGACGGCCACCGCGTCACGGTGTTCGAACAGAACGTCGAGCGCGCGTCGAAATCGGAGCTCTGGGCGACCGGTGAATCGGTCGCCCTGTCCTGGCAGCCGGATCACAGCTTCATCGTCGAAGACGCGGGCGCGGTCGACGATGCCGACGCCCTCGGTACCGATGCGCTCCAGCCGGTCGCAGCCGCGTGATCCCCACCAAGCCCGTGATCCCAGCAACCCGCAGTTGATCCCGAAGGAGGACCCAGCCATGTCGGACCAGCCCCTGCTCGAGCGTCCCATCACCCGGCGAGCCGTCCTCGTCGGCGGCAGCCTCGCGGGCTTCGCCGCGTTCCTCTCCGCCTGCGGCATCTCCGGACAGAGCCAGGGGCCCACCGCCGGCACGCCGGCCGCGACGCCCGGCGCGACCGCCGGCACGACGGCTGCGGCAACGGTCGCCGCGACCGAGGGCCCGGCGGCAACGAACCTGTCCGGCGAGCTCAACTGGGCGAACTGGATCGGCTACATCGACGTCTCGGACGACAACAAGACCCACCCGACGATCGACAAGTTCACCGCGGAGACCACGATCAAGGTGAACTACGTCGAGGCGGTGGACGACAACGAGACGTTCTTCTCGCGCGACCTCAAGGGTCCGCTCGACGCCAATCAGCCGCCCCAGTGGGACCTGGTCGTCCTGACCGACTGGATGATCGCGCGACTCGCCCGGCTTGGCTGGCTGGCGCCGATCAACACCGCCAACACGCCGAACTTCGTCGCCAACCTCGCCGACAACTACCGCGGTCGATCGTTCGACCCGGACACGAACCTGGCGGCGCCGTGGCAGTCCGGGATGACGGGCATCGGCTTCGACAAGAAGAAGACCGGCGACCTGACGTCGCTGGCCGTCTTCTGGGACGAGAAGTACAAGGGCAAGCTGACGTACCTGACCGAGATGCGGGACACCGTCGGCCTCGCGGCGATCAAGCTCGGCTTCGACCCCGGCACCATCACCGAGGACCAGTTCCAGCAGGCCCTGGCCGAGGTCAAGACCGCCGTCGACTCGGGCCTGGTGCGGCAGCTCACCGGCAACTCGTACGTCGATGTCGCGCTCGCCGGCGATTCGGTGGTCGCGATGGCCTGGTCAGGTGACGTCCAGGGGCTGATCGTCCCGGACGAGCAGGATGACCAGGATTGGCAGTGGGCCCTCCCCACCGAGGGCGGGATGCTCTGGACGGACAACATGTGCATCCCGAAGGGCGCCGTGAACAAGGGCCAGGCCGAGGCCTGGATCAACTTCTACTACGAGCCCGCGAACGCCGCGACGATCGAGGCGTGGGTCAACTACGTGTGCCCGGTCAAGGGCGCAAAGGAAGAGATCATCAAGATCGACCCGGACCTCGCGACGAACCCGCTCATCTTCCCGCCGGCGGACTGGGTCGCTCGACTTCGCCAGTTCCGTGCCGTCACGGCCGAGGAAGAGCAGTCATGGGCGGAGGACTTCTCCAAGGTCATCGGCCTGTAGCGCACCGCCGTTGACGGCCATGCGGCTCTCACGGCGCTCCGCGCCGTACCTGCTCCTGCTCCCGGGGCTGCTGTGGCTGCTCCTGTTCTACGTGTACCCGGCGCTCCAGATGTTCCTCGTGTCGCTCTCGACCGGGAACATCGACCAGGGCTACCAGGTCACGTACAACTGGTCGATCTATGGCCGGGCCTTTTCCGAGTACCTGCCGTGGTTCGTCCGGTCCGTGGAGTACGGCGGGGTCGCCACGATCCTCGCGTTCCTGCTCGGCTATCCGCTCGCGTACACGATCGCGTTCCGGGGCGGCCGATACAAGAACGTCCTGCTGTTCCTGGTGATCGCGCCGTTCTTCACCAGCTTCCTCCTGCGGACGCTGTCCTGGAAGATCATCCTCGCGGACAGCGGTATCGTCCTGGGACCACTCAAGGATGCGGGCCTCCTGCCCGGTGACTTCAGGTTGCTGGCAACCCCGGCCGCCGTCGTGGCCGGGATCACGTACAACTTCCTGCCGTTCATGACCCTGCCGCTGTACGTCGCGCTCGAGAAGGTCGACGTCAGGCTTGTCGAGGCCGCCCAGGACCTCTACGCGGGGCGGTGGCGCCCGGCGGGCACCATCGTCGGGGCGATCGTGGGCGGCCTGCTGTTCGCCGTCGGCGCCGCGATCCTCGGAGCGCCAGCCGTGCTGCCCGGTGTTGCCGGCGCCGTCGTCGGTGCGGTGGTTGGGACGTTCCTCATCAGCGAAGCATTCGTCCGGGTCGTGCTGCCGCTCTCCCTGCCCGGCGTCTTCGCGGGCTCACTGCTGACGTTCATCCCCGCGGTCGGAGACTTCGTCAACGCGGAGCTGCTCGGCGACGCCAAGTCCCAGATGATCGGCAACGTCATCCAGGGCCGTTTCCTGAAGATCACGGATTACCCGATGGCGTCCGCCCTGTCATTCATCCTCATGGCCGCGATCATCGTCGGCGTCCTGATCTACGCGCGCGTGCTCGGAACCGAGGAGCTGACGGGGGGCTCGGCGGCGTGAGCGCTGCGGCCTTCCCGGCGAACGCCCGGCGCCGCCGGCCAGGGCGCCTCGGCGCGATGATCGAACGTTCCGTCCTGCCGATCTACACGCTCGGGGTGACGCTGTACCTCATCCTGCCCGTCGCGATCATGATCCTCTTCAGCTTCAACGACCCGACCGGTCGGTCGAACCTCGTCTTCAAGAAGTTCTCGATCGACGCGTGGCTCGATCCCCTGGGCCGCATCGGTCTGGCCGACGCCGTGACCAACAGCCTGATCATCGCGCTGGGTTCGACCCTGGTCGCCACGGTCCTGGGCACCCTCATCGCCCTCGCCCTCGTTCGCTACGGGTTCCGCGGCCGGAACGCGACGAACATGCTGATCTTCCTGCCGATGTCCACGCCGGAGGTGGTCCTCGGTTCGTCGCTCCTCACCCTGTTCATCGCGACCGCCGACCTCCCGTTCCTGCCGAAGGGCTTCCTGTTCCCGTTGAGCATCCGGACGATCTTCATCGCCCACGTGATGTTCAACATCAGCTACGTCGTCGTGACCGTGAAGGCCCGGCTCCAGGATTTCCCGCGGCATCTCGAGGAGGCCGCCATGGACCTGGGTGCGAACGAGTGGGCGACCTTCTGGAAGGTGACGTTCCCGCTGATCCTGCCGGGCATCGTCGCCGCCGCGCTGCTCGCTTTCAGCCTGTCAATCGACGACTACGTCATCACCTCGTTCACCTCCGGCAGCGCGCTGACGTTCCCCATCTACATCTACGGCGCGCAGCAGCGCGGCATCCCGGTCCAGGTCAACGTCATCGGGACGATCATCTTCGTCTCGGCCGTGCTGCTGGTCGTGCTCACGACCCTGTGGCAGCGGCGCCAGGCCGCCAAGGACTTCGCGCCGATCGGAGCGGCGGAGTCGTGAGCACCTGAAGACCCGGTCGTTCCCGCCGCGCCCGAGGATCGGTGATTCGGAGGCGACGATCATCGAGGGGCCCTGGGAGCCGAATGCGCCCGAGGGCTGGCCGTGGGCCCAAGCGGTTCGAGGCGTCAGCCCTGGGCGTAGATCCTCGATGCGCCCGTGCAGGCGTCGACGTCGATGATCCAGTGCAACGGGACCTTCACGACGCCACCCGGCTGATTTGCCTGTGGATATACGCCGATGGCATCGACCTGGATGCGCCAGATGCCCGATGGTGCGGGGCCGCCCGTGTACGGCTTCGACGACTGCTCCTCGAACCTGGTCCCGACGGGCTCGCCGCCCAAGGCGAGCTGCGTGGCGCGAGCCTCTGCAAGGTCGATCGTCAGTGCCAGGCAGCTGGGCTGGGCCACCGGCCCGAAACCGCACGCGGCGGCGGCCATCGCAAGCACGCCGGCGACCAGCGAGCGTGTGACCGCGAACTGCGTCAAGGCCGGAGTCCGGAGAGGTCGACGGGGAATGTCACCTGGTTGCGTGCGAAGCAAGCGCCATCATGAGGACCAGGGCGAAGCACAGGACGAGTGCCCCGCCGACGGCCAGCACCGGGAACCAAGGCCGTCGCTCGGTCGAAGGCGTCGCGTCGTTCCGCAGACTCCCGCGACCGATGCCCACCGGCGAATGGACGTCCGGCCCCTGCGGGTCGTACAGCACGACGCGATGTTTTCGCGCGAGCTCGACGATCGTCAGAAGCGCCTTGTCCTCGGCATGCCACGACAGGTTGAACTCGACGAATCGGTCCGATGCGGCCGGAGTCATCGCCCATGGCGACGTCTCGTCCTTCCCGGTGTCCTCGAGCGCCGGGTACTGCGACAGCACATCGGACCGAAACGCCTCCAACGCTGGATCAGCTTCGAAGACGTCCTCGCCATCGTCGTAGTACCTGCGCAGAAGGTCTTCAGCGGCTTCGGCAGTCGACGGAATCGGTCTCACCCACGCGATCAGATCGAAGCTCATGTGTGCTCGATGAGCTCAGGCAGCGTCGCTGAATTTGCGTAGCGTGAGACATCCTCACATCGATCAGTCTCGTCAACGGCGGCGATCACGTTGGCGACGACGTCGTCAAGGTGACAACAGCGTCGTCTGTCGAGAGAACGAGGGCCGACGCCTCCCAACCAACGGCCGGATCTGACGCAAGAAACAGGACGTACCAGCTTTCCTGCTGCATGATCGGCGGATCGTCGCAGATCGCATATGCCACCCCTACGTCACTTGTGACGAGGTGCCCGTCTCGGAGCTGATAGTTCCCTCCGATGCCGTTACATCCGGCGTACGCGACGAAATGAGCTTCATCCGTGAAGCGGATCCAAGGTCGGTCATCGGCGACAAGCGCCACGGCCTTGCCGTTCTCGGTGGCGGCATCGACCCGGTACGTGCGGCCAAGGAACCGGTCGGCGTCAACGGTTGTGTCTGCCGTGGCCCCGGCAGAATTCGACGGATCGGAAGACGTCGCTGTCGACGCTGGACCGTCGGCCGCGAAGGTTGGGCCGGACGGAGCTGCGTTCGAGCATGCAGCGAGGAAGAGTGCGACGACCAGCAACATCCGGGAGTGAACGCGCGGAGCCATCACTCAGCGTCGCGCAACGTCACGCGAGGTTTCGCGCGAAAAGCAGGCCAAGCGCAGCAAGCCCGAACCAACCCACGGCGCTCCATTGAGACCACCGAAGGAACGGCCGTCCCTTGGCCACAGCGTCGCGTCCCCGGAGAACGCTGGCGAAGCCAGCGACCATCGCGATCTCGACAAGGATCGCGGCTTGATACCCACCGCGCGCGAGCGCCAAAGCGGCGAGGCCCGTCAAGGCTGTCGCGCCGACCGCGAATACGAGCTCGCGGGTCGTGAACCGGTCGGACGCCATAGCTCAGTCAGCGTTCTGGAATGTCACGCGACTCTGCCTTTGCACCCACGCTCGGTGGGAACTCTGTCAGAAGCACGCGCCACAGCATGGCTGCTCCCAGCGCCAGCGGAAAGAACAACGCTCCCATGATGAGGATGCCGAACTCGGCGAGCGAGAACGTGTCGCCGATGCCGTCGACGGCACGTTCGATCGCGAAACCCCCGGGAATGGTTCGGTAGACGATCTGGGCCGATGCCACGACATCGCCGATAACTGTCGCAAGCGCGGCATACCCGCAGAGGACGAGTGCGATCCGCTTCTTGGAACTGGCTCGGATCGCCGCGGGGGCGAACAACCACCCGCCGATCGTTCCGGCCAGGAGCGCGCCTGGACCGATGGGTATCCCTGGGCCGTCGCCGCTTGAAGGGAACAATCCGAAGACGAATAGGGTTCCGCCGATCGCCGCGCCAATGACCAACCCGCGAATGCGCGCGGCCCGAGGCCAAGACGGACCAGGGGTGCTCGGTGTCGCCTGCGTCATCGGGTTCCTTCAGTCAGCGTTCTGGAATGTCACTCGGTCAGTCGGCGTCGGCAATGCCAGCCTCCCGCAATTGGCGAAGCCACTTGACGTCACGTTCGAAGTTGCGAGATCGCTTGGCAGCGACCAGCACCTCGCTCTCACGACCGTCCTCAAGCATGAGCTCGCAGGCGACGGCTATCCAACTGTCGGTGAACAGGTTTTGCCATCGACGGTCGAGCAGCCGCTCCCGACGCACAAGCACCTGGGTCGCCGGATCCCTGCGCACGAGATGCCCGGGGATGCCGCGAAGGTCTGCTTCAGTGAACTCGGCCTCGGTTATGTCGAGCGCCCAATCAACTTCTGCGTAGAAGCGTCGATTCGCTTCCTGGAACGCCGGTCGCTCGCTCTTGGGCGCAACGGTGCTGTGAACGTGGCTCACCATGATCCGACCAAGCTTGCCGCGAAGCACGACGTGCCGGAAGGCCGGCGCCTCGAAGATCGGCAGATTCGACGTTGTCAGTCCGTCGACGAGGACGTTCTCGAAGATCGCTGGGCCCGACATGAAGCCCCGAGCGTGGCAGTCGATCAATGCGACGTTGCGGATGATGGTGCGTCGATCCGATCGATCGCGCATGCCGATCCAACAACCCTCGAAGGTGCACTTGAACGCCGCCATGCCCTCGACGATCCCGCCATCTGCGCGCATGCCTCTGAACGTCCGGTCCCGGAATGTTCGGTCCTCGGGAAACGCGCCTGAGGTGTCAAACGGGGCGGCGATGAACGGCGGATCAACCTCCGCCCCGCGGTCAGGGTCTTTGCGACCAAGGAAGAACCGCACCAGCGATCTCAGTCAGGGTGATGGCACGTAAGGCGTCGGGTCGCCGTCGACGGCGTCGGTGCCGGGAAGGCGCATCTCGATGGCGCGGGCGATGTAGCGGCGGCTCTGGCGCCGGCCGTAGGCGAGGCTCAGGCCGATGCCGACGATCGCGACGCCGATGCCCACCACGATCGCGACCTGCGCGCTGCCGCTCGCCACGTGCGCGACGAGGCCGACGATGACCCCCGCGATCGTGCTCGAGATGACGGCGACGATCGACGGCGTCGTGATGAGCGCGTGCATCATCGATGGGTTCGAGGTGACGTCGAACGCGCCGAAGGTGCGCGCCATGCCCTCGACGTCGAGCGTGTAGCCGGTGACGAAGTCGCGCTCGATCCCCGGCGACATCCGGACGTACTGCTTCCGGAGCATGTTCATGCCGGTCACCCAGTAGAGGTCCTCGTTGTTGACCTGGACGAGCCGGACATACGTCGCGATGCCGAGAAAGAGGGCAACCGACAGCACGATCACGGCGAACAGCGAAAACGCATCGCCGAACGCCATTGCGGGACCCGCGAGTGCCAGCGCAACCGTCGAGGCCGACAGGACCGACAGGAACATCGAGGTCCGCGAGAACGCCTCGTTCCAGCTCATC
>DASSHR010000186.1:0-1349 GCA_035692745.1 Candidatus Limnocylindrales bacterium
CAGCGTGAACGTCGGCGCTTATCGCGCGCTTACCTGTGGGCGCCCCAGACCGTACGAACGAGGGGGTGCGCGGACGCACCGATCCGGCCCTACAATCCGCGGCGAACGAGCGAGATCCTGCCCACTCGCCCCGATCGATCAGGGTCGCCGACCGACGGCGCGCGCAGCGAGGGATCCGCCATCCACCGGCCGCTTCAATCCAACCGGCACGTTGCCGCGCTGCTCTCGTCCGTGTGGCCCGGGCTCGGGCAGCTCGCCCTCGGCGCCCGACGCATGGGCTGGCTGCTCGCCGCGCCACCACTCGTGCTCCTCCTGCTCGTCGTGGCCGCGCTCGCAACTCGTGACAAGGTGTCGCTGCTCGCGCTGTTCCTCGATCCCAGCGTGATCGCGCTCCTGCTCGGCCTCCAGGTCGCGCTGCTGGCGTGGCGGCTGCTTGCCGTCGGTGACGCATTCCGCCGCGGCGCCGGAGCTCGTTCGGGGCGCGGCGCGGCGCTGACCGCGGTCGCCCTCGTGTTCGTCCTCGTCCCGAGCGTGTTCGCCGGCTACCTCACGGAGGTGGCTCGCGAGGCCGCGCAGACCGTCTTCGCGCCGAGCGACGGCGCGTGGAACCCGGCGGGCATGAGCAGCGACGACCACGACATCGACTTCGGGACGCTGCCGCCCGCCACCGCCGCACCCACGGAGCCGCCCGCGCTCGGCCGCTTCACGGTCCTGCTCATCGGCGCCGATTCGGGGCCGGATCGAAGCCACGCCCTCACCGACACGATGATCGTGGCCTCGCTCGACCCGATCTCGCACACCGTGTCGATGGTCTCGGTGCCGCGCGACATGGTCGACGCGCCGCTGCCCGACGGTCGCACGTTCCACCCCAAGATCAACGAGCTTGTCTCCTACGTGAACCGGTACCCGCAGAAGTTCCCCGGCGCCGCCTCGGGCCAGGCGGTGCTCGCGTCGTCGCTCGGGCTCCTGCTGAACGTCCAGATCGATGGCTGGGCCCAGGTGAACCTGCCGGGGTTCGTGAAGGTCATCGACACGATCGGCGGCGTCGACGTCACCGTCCGCGACGCCCTGTGTGACTACCGCTACCGCGAGTACGGCTACCCCAACGGGTTCGCGATCACGCCCGGCAACTACCACATGAACGGGATCACGGCCCTCGCGTACGCACGCATTCGCCACTCAGCCGGCGAGAGCGACTTCACCCGCGCCGCCCGCCAGGGCGAGATCGTCGTTGCCGCGCGCGACCGAGTCGTGAAGGGCGGGTTCCTCAACGACCCGGCCGGGTTCATCGAATCGATGGGCGAGCTGCTCCAGACGTCGCTCGACCCGTCGATGATCGGGCAATACCT
>DASSHR010000187.1:0-3284 GCA_035692745.1 Candidatus Limnocylindrales bacterium
GCCGATCGTCTGACGGTCAGTGGACGGGCTGCCGAAGCACCGTCCGGAGCCGTTGCGGATCCGTCCGACGCGGGTCGCCGAGGTAGATCTCATGGTGGGGGCCGTTGGGACGCAGTCCCGCCTCCATGGCGGCACGATGCATCTTCGAGATCGTTTCCGGCTCCGCCGCATACGGGCCGACGTGCAGCGCCTCGACGGTCACACCTTCGCGCATCGTCATGACGTACAGGTGCGCGAGCGCCGGTGACGGGTGCTTGCGGCGAGCGATGGCGAGCGCCGACGCGATGTCGTCATCGCTGGCCTCGACCGGCACTGGCAGCAGGAGCGTCCAGCGCCACGCCGTCGGGTCGAAGGCGGTGGAGCCCTCGGCCCACGACTCGCTGCCGTCCCGGCGCGTCCACAGGGCCTCGGACGGCCCGATCCTCGCGTCGAGGCCGCGTTCGCGCAGCAGGAAATGCAAGGCGTAGGCCGTGCGGAAGAGGGCGCCCATCGATTGCTGGAACTCCGCGCCGCCGGGTTCGGCTTCACCATCGATGGCGAAGCACCGGCGATCGGGCACGGACACGATCCTGACGTGATGCGGCCTGGGTAGGCCGGCCGCGGGCGGGTACGCGAATGCAGTGGTCATGCGACGCCTCCGACCGAGAACGCTAGGCCCGGTTCGGCGACGCGGCCAGAGTCGGAGTTCCCGCTCGGAGGGGCCCGCGGTCACGCGTCAGCGCCCGCAGGTGGGCGTCACCCCATCAGAGCGGTGGCAGCTCCTGCAGGTCCGTCTGGGCGCCGGCGAAGAGGTCGCCGAGCTGTTCGACCCGCTCGACGACGGTGCGGATCGTCCAGCGGTCGGAGCGGAGCTCCGGATCGTCGAGCTCCTCCCACCTGATCGGCGTGGACACCGGGGCGCCGTCGGCGGGACGCACGGCATACGGCGCGACGAGGGTCTTGATGTACGTGTTCTGGGTGTAGTCGAGGCGGGCCTTGCCACCCCGGTTTGACTTCGACCACTCCCACGAGACGAGATCCGGCACGGTGGAGCCCACCGCTCGCGACAGCTGTTCCACCCAGTCGCTCGTCTCGCGGAACGTGTACTTCCCCTCGATCGGGATCCACACCTGGATTCCGCGCTTGCCGGTCGTCTTGGGGTAGCCGCGGACGCCGAGGTGCTCGAGCGCGGTCCGGTACAGGCGGGCGAGCGTCAGCGTCTCGTCCCAGGTCGTCTTCGTTCCCGGATCGATGTCGATGAGGGCGAACGTCGGCATCATCGGGTCATCGATCTTCGAGGTCCAGGCGTGGACCTCGAACGAGGCCTGGTTGCCGAGCCAGCACAGGGCGGCGACGCGATCCGCGATGAGGTGCTCGTTCGCCTCGCGCTCCGCGACCCCGACCTCCTTCCACCGCCGCAGCCAGTCCGGGGCGGTCGAAGGGATGTCCTTCTGCCAGAAGCTCGGGCCGTCGGCGCCGTTGGGGAAGCGCTGCATGTTGAGCGGCCGATCGGCGAGGTGGGGCAGCATCGTCGGGGCGATGCGCGCGAAGTAGCGGATGAGGTCGCGCTTCGTGACCGGGGCGGGGTCGTCCGCGCGAGGCTTGAACAGCACCTTGTCGAGGTTCGTCAGCTTGAGCTCGAAGCCGCCGACGGACCAGGTACCGTCCTTCGTCATCGCGTCGAGCGCGGCGAGCTCGTCGGTGCTCGCGGACCAATCGAGCTCGCGCGATCCGGCCTTCCCGGCCGCCCGCCCGGGCTTCGAGGTCGCCTTGGGCTTCGAGGTCGCCGCTGCCTTCGCGGTCACCGTCGGCTTCGCGTTCACGGCGCCAGCATCGCGCGTTTCCGGTTTCGCCGGCGCGAACGCGGCAGCCATCCCCGCCTCGGTTGCCTCGACAGCCTCGTCCGCTGCCTCGACGACGGGGCCCGTCGCGACCGGCTGCTCGCGCACGACGTCGGTCGGCTTCTTGCCGCCCTCGTCGAAGCCCTTGAACGCCGCCTGGCGGACGATCCCGTCACGCGTCCATCCACCGAGCTCGGCGCGGATCACGACCTGCGGCTGCACCCAGACGACGTGCTGCTCCCCGCCCCAGCGACCCTTGTAGTCCTTCGGCGGCGGCGGATCGAACGGCGATTCGCCGATCTCGAGGGGCGCGAGGCGCTCGCGGATCTTCCTGCGGGTGGCGGCCGTGAACCCGGAGCCGACCTTGCCCGCGAAGCGAAGCTTCTTCTTCCCGTTCTCGGTCTCGTAGAACCCGACGACGACGGCGCCGAGGTCCTTCGCGGCGCCCTCGCCGCGCGTCCAGCCGCCGACCACGAGCTCCTGCTCGGGCCGGATCTTGATCTTGAGCCACGTCCTCGTGCGCCGACCCGGCTCGTAGATGGAGCGGCGATGCTTCGCGATCATGCCCTCGAGCTGCTGGGCCTTCGCGGCCTCGAGGAAGGCGAGACCCTCGCCGACGACGTGGTCGGCGAAGCGGACGCGGCGATCTTCCGCGCGGAGCACGGACTTCAGGAGCTGCTTCCGGCTCTCCAGCGGGACCTTGAGCAGCGACCGACCGTCCAGGTGGAGCAGGTCGAACGCCTGGTAGACGAAGCGCGTCGAGCCGCCGCCGGTGGCCTCCTGGAGCAGGCTGAAGTCGGGCCGACCGTCCTCGCCGATCGCGACCACCTCACCGTCGACGATGGCCTCCCGGGCGTCGATCCAGGTCGCCTTCGTGAGCAGCTTCGGGAAGTAGGTCTCGGCGTCGTTGCCGTTGCGCGTGAAGACCTTCGCCGTGCCGTTCGAGACGACCGCCTCGACCCGGTAGCCGTCCCATTTGATCTCGAACAGCCAGTCCTCGTCCTTGAAGCCGCTCGCAGTGAGGGTGGCGGCCATCGGCTCGACGAACGCCGGCAGCTTCTCGTCGGTCGCGGCGCTCAGGTCGATCTCCGCGACGGCCGCCGGCGCCTGGCTGATCCAGATCGCGTCGCGGTCCGCCTTGACCTCGTCGTTCGTGCGACCGGTCTTGACCGACTGTGGATGATCCTCCGCGTCCCAGCCGTCGACCGCGGCGTCGTCGCGCTTGTGGAGCAGCAGCCACTGGTCGCCGCCGTCGTCGTCGCGGGTTCGCTCTCGGCCGCGGGCGCCTCGGCCGCTCGTGCGGATGATCGTGAACCGGCCCCGCAGCTTCTCGCCGGCCAGCACGAACTTCAGCTCGCCGTCCTCCACCGCGCGGCGCCCGTCGGGCGTCTCCGCCTCGGCGGTCCACTGGCCCCAGTCCCAGACGATCACGTCGCCGCCGCCGTACTCACCCTTCGGGATCAC
>DASSHR010000188.1:0-5876 GCA_035692745.1 Candidatus Limnocylindrales bacterium
CATCGTTGCGGGCAACTGGAAGATGCACACCACGCCCGCCGATGCCGGCGAGCTCGCGCGTGTGATCGCGGCACGCACCCGGCTCCCGGGCGTGACCCGGGTGCTCTGTCCGCCGTTCGTCTGCCTCGCGGCGGTGCGCGATGCGCTCGCGGGCGAGGACGTCGGCGTCGGCGCCCAGGACGTCCACCACGATCGACTCGGTGCGTTCACCGGCGATGTCGCGGCCGGCATGCTGCCCGGCCTGGCCACGTGGGCGATCGTGGGCCACTCCGAGCGGCGCCGCCACCACCACGAGACGAACGAGATGGTGGGGGAGAAGGCAAAGCGGGCGATCGAGGCCGGCCTGCGCCCGATCCTGTGCGTCGGCGAGGACCTCGAGGTTCGCGAGCAGGGCGCGAACGTCGCGGAGGCGCTCGTGATCGACCAGGTGGTTCACGCGCTGGAGCTCAACCCCGGCGCGGTGGACGCGGGGCTGGTCATCGCGTACGAGCCGGTGTGGGCAATCGGGACGGGGCGGTCCGCGAGCGGCGCTGATGCCGCATCGATGGCCTCGGCGATCCGCCACGCATTCCGCCAGGTTCCCGAAGCCGGGAGCGGCGATGCCGTGCCGATCCTGTACGGCGGTAGCCTGACCGCGGCGAACGCCGACCAGTTCTTCGCCGAGCCGGACATCGACGGCGCGCTCGTCGGGGGCGCGTCGCTCAAGCCGGACGAGATGGCGGGCATCGTCGCTCGCGCGGCCATGACCGCCGCGGCGCGTGGCCTCGTTGCCGGCTGACGAGGTGTCGCGGCCAGGCCAACGCGAACATCCGAGCGGAGGACGGCGCCCGCGGCCGATCGTGCTCGTCGTCGTCGACGGCTTCGGCATCGGGGTGGACCCGTCCGCGGACGCCATCGCGGCCGCCCGGATGCCTGCCTGGCGAGGCCTCTTGGCCCGCTGGCCCCATGCGCGGCTGGACGCCTCGGGCGAGGCCGTCGGGCTGCCGGCCGGGCAGATGGGGAACTCGGAGGTGGGGCACCTTAACATCGGCGCCGGCCGGCCCGTACTCCAGGACCTGCCGCGCATCGACGCGGCGATCGCGGATGGCTCGTTCTTCGAGCGCCCGGCGCTGGTCGAGGCCTGCGAGCGGGCCATCGCCACGAGCGGGCGGCTCAGCGTGGTCGGGCTCGTGGGGCCGGGCGGCGTCCACGCGCACGATCGGCACATCGTCGCGCTCGCCGAGCTGGCACGCCGGCGCGGCGTCCCGCGCTTCCGCCTGCACGCCCTCCTCGACGGCCGCGACACGCCGCCCTCGTCGGCGCTGGGGTTCGTCACCGCGCTCGAGGAGCAGCTCCAGGCGGCGCACCCGGACGCCCAGATCGCGTCGGTGGGTGGCCGCTACTTCGCGATGGACCGCGACCAGCGCTGGGATCGGACGGAGCGCGGCTACGACGCCATCGTCCACGGGGAAGGGGAGGCCGCGGACAGCGCCACCGGCGCCATCGAGGCCGCCTACGCCCGCGGCGAGACCGACGAGTTCGTCGTGCCCACGGTGATCGGCACGCCCGAGCCGCTCGGCGACGGCGAGGCCATCGTCCACGCCAACTTCCGGGCCGACCGCGCACGGCAGCTCACCCACGCCCTCGCCGACCCGCGCTTCGACGGCTTCGACCGTTCGTCGCCCCGGGGGCGCCCGGCGCCGCGCGACCTCTTCGTCGCGACGATGACCGAGTACGAGGCGGATCTCCCGGTCGCGGTCGCGTTCCCGCCCGAGGTCGTGCCCTGCCTTGCCGGCTCGATCGCAGACGCGGGCCTCCGCCAGCTCCACGTCGCCGAGACCGAAAAGTACGCCCACGTCACCTATTTCCTGAACGGCGGGCGCGAGGCGCCGTTCCCGGGCGAGGACCGGATCCTCGTCCCGAGCCCGAAGGTCGCGACGTACGACCTGCAGCCCGAGATGAGTGCGGCCGGCGTCACCGATGCCCTGGTCGAGGGCATCCGCGGCGGCCGGTATGACGTCCTCGTGGCCAACTTCGCCAACCCGGACATGGTCGGCCACACGGGCGACTGGGACGCAACGATCCGCGCAGTCGAAACGGTGGATACCTGTCTCGGGCGCATTGCCGACGCCCTGGCGCCGCTCGCGACATCGGGCGCGCTGCTCGTCATCACCGCCGATCACGGCAACGCCGACGCGATGCGCACTCCCGAGGGCAGCGTCGTGACCGCGCATTCGCTGAATCCCGTGCCCATCGTCATCGCCGGCGCGGCCATCGACGGCCACCACCTTCGCGATGGCGTGCTCGCCGACGTCGCACCGACCATCGCCGCGCTGGCCGGCCTGGACCCATGGCCCGGCATGAGCGGCCACTCGCTGGTTCGCGACTGAGTCCTGCTACCATCCCGCGGTCATCGAGGAGGTCTCCCAACCGTGAATCCCGTCCTGGCCGCAGGCCAGCTCATCGTCGCCGTCGCGCTCTCGTTCTCGATCCTGCTGCAGTCCCGCGGGTCCGGGCTGGGCGGCACGTTCGGTGGGGACTCGGCGATCTACCGCAGCCGCCGCGGCATCGAGCGCCGCCTCTGGCAGTTCACGATCATCCTGATCGCCCTGTTCACGATGTTCTCGCTCGCGGCGTACCTGCTCTCGCCCGCAGCCTGACGTTCGCGGCTGCCCGCCCGGCGCTGGGCCGTCCGCGACCTGCTCGTGAACGCTCGCGAACCGCTCGTGACCACTCCCGACCTCCTCGTGAACCCTTCATGACCGCCTCGTGAACCTGCGCGACCGCGCCCTCGTCGGCATCCTCAGCTTCGCGCTGATCGCGCTGTCAATCGCGGCGCTCGCGCCGACGCTCCAATCCTCGAACGGCGAGGCGGAGCCGAGCGTTCCGGCCATCCCGGATGGCGGTCGGTACGTCGAGGGGGTCCTCGGTCGAGCCACGAATGCGAGTCCGTTCGGGGCACGCTCCGTCCCCGACCGCGCGCTCGTTGCGCTGCTGTTCCGCGGCCTCGTCCGGCTCGGCCCGGGCAGCGCGATCACCGGCGACCTCGCCCAGCGCTGGGAGGTCGCAGATTCCGGGCGAACGTGGACGTTCCATCTCCGCGCCGATCTGTCCTGGCAGGACGGAGAGCCGCTCACGGCGGACGACGTGGCGTTCACCGTCGGTGTCCTCAGCGACCCCGCCTACACCGGCCCGGGCGGCGAATCGTGGCGCGACGTCAGCGCGACCGTGACGGACCCCCGAACCGTCGTGCTGCACCTGACGACGCCGCTCGGCGGCTTCCTCCAGGCTGCGACGCAGCCGATCGCGCCGGCCCACCTGCTCGAGGGCATTCCCCTCGAGGCGCTGCCGGACGATCCCTTCGGCCAGCAGCCCGTCGGCTCGGGGCCGTTCCGGCTCGTGTACCTGAACTCGGCCCGGGCATTGCTGGCGGCCGCGACACCGGTCGAGCCGCTGCCCGACGGCCCGGACCGTCCGAACTTCTCGACGCCGAAGCCCACGGACTCGCTCGCCTCGGCCCGGCCGACGCCGAAGCCGGACGTCGCGGTGCCGTACCTGTCGTCGATCGAGATCCGGTACTACGACGATGCCGATGCGCTGCGCGCCGACTGGACCGCGGGCGACCTGGACGCCGCGTCGGGGCTGCTCCCGGCCGAGGCCACGGCCCTCGCCGCGACGCCGGGCGCGCGCCTCCTGCGCTACCCGGGGACGACGCTCATTGCCGCCGCGCTCAACCTGCGCGGCGCCGACGACGACTTCGCCGATCCCACCGTGCGCAAGGCGCTGCTCCAGGCGATCGACCGCGATTCGATCGTGAAGGACGTGCTCGCAGGCCTCGGCTCGACCGCCGACTCGCTCATCCCGCCGAGCTCGCCGATGTTCGATGCCGCGGCGAGCGCACCGGTTGCCTACGACCCGGCGGCGGCGAGGAAGGGCCTGACGAGCGCCGGCTGGCAGTCGAGCGACGCGGGCTGGGTCCCGAAGGGTGGCGACCAGCCGCTGATCATTGAGGTGCTGTGCCCGGAGGAGCTCGCGAACCCCGTGGCGTACGCGGTGGGGCAGGCGGTCGTCGATGCCTGGCACGGAATCGGGCTCGCGGCGCGGCTGGTGCCGCTGCCCGCAGCGGAGCTCCTGGGCGACCGGCTCACCCGCGGTGACTACCAGGCGGCGGTGCTGCCGTTCGCGATCGGGCTGGATCCGGACGTCTACCCCCTGCTCGCCGCATCGCAGACACGGACCGGCGGGTCGAACATCATCGGTCTCCAGGACCCCGACCTCGACAAGCTCCTGGTCGCCGCGCGATCGCCCGTCGACGCCGCGGCGCGGGTGGCGGCGTACAAGGCGCTCGAGCAGCGCCTGACCGACAAGACCTACCTGCTGCCCCTGACCTTCCGGGACGAATACGTCGTTCTCCGGGACAGCGTCACGGGGCCTGAATCGCGGCCCGTCGGGGGTGCCGGGGACCGATATTGGGATGTGCTAATCTGGCGCCTCGCCGACGGCAGCTAGGCCCGTTTTCGGGTCGCCGTGGATCTCACGCCGAGGTGGCGAAATTGGCAGACGCGCTAGCTTCAGGAGCTAGTGCCCGCAAGGGCGTATGGGTTCAAGTCCCGTCCTCGGTACCAACACCTCGACCCTCACAGATCCAGGGACAGCTCGCCGGCGGAGAACCTGATGCCCAGGTGGCGGAATTGGTATACGCGTACGTTTGAGGGGCGTATGAGGCAACTCATCCGGGTTCAAGTCCCGGCCTGGGCACCAACTCTCCTCCTCATGCCTTCCCGCTAACTGGTCACGCGGCGCGCGTCGTGCTGTGCTCCGGTGCGCGCCGATGCTGCGATGCCCCGATTGCCCGCCTCTGCAGGTTGCGCGGGCGAATGCCAGTGGGATTGACAATTCCGGGCTTGCGATGACGAGAAGCCACGTCGCTGGCGTACCGACTGGGTTTCGTCCCGCACGATCACGCACGCCGGCGCGTGCCATCGACGGTCCGTGGGTCCCGTACGACTCTTGTTGGCCCGCAATTGTCAATGGGACTGGCATCAGGGGGAACAGGCCCGGAGTGGAAACAGGCGTGGCGCGGCGACCAGCCTGACCGACGCGGCAAACCGCGGCGACGACCGTCAGCCGGCCAGCTCGTCGAGCTCGTCCCGAAGCGCCAGCAGGTCGCTGTCCGTCCGGCTGAAGGCGAGCAGCTCTGGATCCTTTCGGAAGACGTCGCGCAGGAGTTGTCGGGCGAGGTCCAGCGAGCCTCGCAGCGCGTGATGGCAGGCCAGGTTGTAGGTCTCGGTAGCCTGCGACCGCTCTGGAAGCACCGGCGCCGTCACCAGGCGCAGGGCATCCGCCTCGTACCTGGCCACGCGCGCCGGGTCGAGCGCGACGCCCGCCTCCTGCAACCAGCGGATGTGGCTCAGGGTATGGATCAGGCCGTTGCCGAACGTCAGGTCCACGAGGCGACCCGTCCCGCGCAGGACCGCCGCGTCCGCCTGGCGGAGCTCGCGGGCCAGCCGATCCGCAGCCTCGTCCGCCTCCGCGACGAGCGCTTCCCACGGCCAGTCGACCCTCGTGGCCCGCAGCTCGGCGTTGATCGCGTCCTCCTCCTGACCGTCGCCCGGGAGCGGCTCGAGGCCCTCGCGGATCCACGCCAGGCGCTCCGCGTGCCGTGCCTTCCAGGCCGTCAGGTGCGCCTGGAAGTCCTTGGGATTCCAGGCGCCCTCGCGAATGGGCCGCTCGAGGACGGTGCGATCCAACGCACCGAACAGGTCACGCTCGGCGTCCCGCGCCGTCTCGATGGTGATGGCGAGTGCTTCGCCGAGCTGCTGATCTGGCATCCGCCAAGTATGCCGGGGAGGCGCGCGCGGGCCGTCGAGTAGGCTTCGCGCGGGCGGTTAGCTCAG
>DASSHR010000189.1:0-3822 GCA_035692745.1 Candidatus Limnocylindrales bacterium
TGGTTGTGCGACTCGATCTTGAACGCGACCGCGAGCCCCTCGCCGATCGAGATCACGCCGGCGTTCTCACCGGGGCCTGCGACGACGCCTTCGCCCTGCGTCGGCAGCGTCTTCAGCAGCGGCTTCGAGCTCTTGTAGGAGCAGTGCTCGCTCCACATCACGCTGAACATCGCAAGCTCGAGGTCGTTCGGGTCGCGGCCCAGCCGGGCGCGGATGGCGTCGAGCTCCTCGTCGGTCAGGCCCAGCGCGCGGTGCAGCGGCACGGCTGCGGCGGCGGGCGCCGGCGCCGGCATGGCGGCGTCGGGCCGCTCCGCGATCGTCATCGAACGCCCGCGGCGACAGGGATGGCTCCGCGGCCCTGTTCGGCCCGTGCCGCCGCCTCGACCAGCGAGCGCAGGATCGGCAGCCCGTCGTCCGAGCCCAGGATCGCGTCCACCGCGCGCTCGGGATGGGGCATCAGGCCCGCGACGTTGCCGCGCCCGTTGCGCACGCCGGCGATCGCGCGCAGCGACCCGTTCGGGTTCGCCGGATCGCCCTCGACGGCAGCCCGCGTGCCGTCGGCGCGGACGTACCGGAACAGCACCTGCCCATCGCGCTCGAGCTCGTCCAGCGTGGCGTCGTCGGCGTAGTAGCAGCCCTCGCCGTGGGCGATCGGCATGCGCAGTGCCCGGCCATCGCCGAGGAGCGCCGTGAACGGCGTATCGAGCTGCTCGGCGGCGATGTGCACGTCGCGGCCGAGGAACCGCAGGCCACGGTTCCGGAGCAGCGCACCCGGCACGAGGCCGGCCTCTGCGATCACCTGGAAGCCGTTGCAGATCCCGAGGACGAGCCCGCCCTCGGCGGCGAACGCGGACACGGCGCGCATCACGGGCGAGAACCGCGCGATCACCCCGGCGCGCAGGTAGTCGCCGTAGGCGAAGCCGCCCGGGAGGACCACCGCCGCGGCGCCATCGAGCGAGCCCTGCTCGTGCCACAGCGGCACGGCCTCGGCGCCCGCGAGCTCGAGGCCACGCAGCGTGTCGCGGTCGCAGTTCGAGCCCGGGAAGACGACCACGCCGATGCGCGTCACCGCGCTTCGACCTCGAACGATTCGATCAGCGGGTTCGAGAACAGCTCCTGGCCGAGACGGTCGACGACCGCCCGGGCCGACGCCTCGTCCCCCGCCTCGACGGTCAGCTCGACTCGCCGGCCGACGCGCACCGCCGACACCCCGTCGACACCGAGATGGCCGAGGCTGCCCTCCACAGCGCGGCCCTGGGGATCGAGGATGCCGTCCTTGGGCAGCACGTTGACCGCGAACCGGAAGGTGCTCATCGGGCGATCACGTCCTCCCGGAGGTAGCGATCGAAGCTGGCGCCGGTGATGCGTTCGAAGGCCTCGACGTAGCGGCCGCGTGTGCCGGCCACGACGTCGAGCGGCAGCTCGGGACCCGGCGCCGTCTTGTCCCAGGGCTGCTGCTCGAGCCAGTCGCGGACGAACTGCTTGTCGAAGCTCGCCTGGGGACCGCCCGGGGCGTACGTGGCGGCGTCCCAGAACCGGGAGGAATCGGGCGTCATGACCTCGTCGACGAGGATCAGGCCGTCGTCCGTGAGGCCCAGCTCGAACTTCGTGTCGGCGAGGATGATCCCGGCCTCGGCGCAGCGCCGGGCGCCCAGCTCGTACAGCCGGAACGCCACGTCCTGCACCTGTGTGGCGAGCGCCTCCGCGGCCTCGCGCCCCAGCCAGTCGTTGCCGTGGGGCGGCCAGTCCTCGAGCAGCTGGACCATCGATTCGTAATCGATGTTCATGTCGTGGTGGCCCTGCTCGGCCTTCGTGGCCGGCGTCAGGATCGGCTCGGGCAGCCGGTCGCTCTCGCGCAGGCCGGCCGGCAGCCGGTTCCCGCACACCGCGCCGTGCATCAGGTATTCCTTCCAGCCCGAGCCGGAGAGGTAGCCGCGGACGACGATCTCGATCGGCAGGACGATCGCCTTCCGGCAGACCATCGAACGGCCCCGCAGCTCCGGGTCGTCGCCGACCACGCCGAGCAGGTGGTTCGGGACGATCGACGCGGTCTCGTCGAACCACCAGCGCGACAGCCCGGTGAGCACGCGACCCTTGTCCGGGATCTCGGTTGGCAGGACGACGTCGAACGCGCTGATGCGGTCGGAGGCGACGAGGAGCAGCCGCTCGTCATCGAGCTCGTAGAGGTCGCGGACCTTGCCGGAGCGCAGGAACCGATCAGCGGTGAGCACCGGCAACCTCCCGAGTGGCGAGCTGGTCGAGCCGCGACAGGACCGCGGGCACGTGCTGGAGATAGCGCGCGTCGTCGAAGCACGCGTCGAGCTCGGCGAGGCTGAGCTTGCGGGCCACGGTCGGCTCGAGCGCGAGAACCTCGCGCAGCTGTCGGCCGCTGTTCGTCGCTTCGAACGAGGAGCGCTGGACGACCTCGTACGCCGCTTCCCGCGAAAGGCCGGCGCGCTCGACGAGCGCGAGCAGGACCCGCGACGACGCGTGGAGCCCGAGCCCGCGCTCGATGTTCTCGCGCATCCGCTCCGGCCGGACGACGAGGTCGCGGATGAGCGCGGCGGTCTTCTGGAGCGAGTAATCGAGGAGGATCGTGGCGTCGGGCAGGATCACCCGCTCGGCCGACGAATGGCTGATGTCGCGCTCGTGCCAGAGCGGCTGGTTCTCGAGCGCGGTTGCGGCATAGCCCCGGAGCACGCGGGCCAGGCCGGCGATCCGCTCCGACAGGATCGGGTTGCGCTTGTGGGGCATGGCGGACGAGCCCTTCTGGCCCTGCTTGAACGGTTCCATGACCTCGCCGATCTCGGTGTGCTGGAGGTTGCGGATCTCGGTCGCAAAGCGCTCGAGCGAGCCGCCGAGGATCGCGATCGCCGTGACGAGGGCCGCGTGCCGGTCGCGCTGGACGATCTGCGTGCTGACCGGATCGACCCGCAGGCCGAGCTCGGCCATCACCTCCGCCTCGACCTCGGGTTCGAGGTGGCTGTACGTGCCGACCGGGCCGGAGAGCTTGCCGGTTGCGATCTCCTCGACGGCCTCCCGGAGCCGCCGGCGGCCCCGGTCGACCTCGAACGCCCAGCCCGCGAGCTTCAGCCCGAACGTCGTCGGCTCGGCGTGCACGGAGTGCGTGCGCCCCATCATCAGCGTGTCGGCCTCGGCGCGGGCGCGGGTCACGAGCACGTCGACGAGCCGGTCAGCGTCGCGGAGCAGCTGCTCGCCTGCGGCTCGGAGCTGCAGCGCGAGCGCCGTGTCCACCACGTCGGATGACGTCAGCCCGAGGTGGATGAACCGGCCCTCCGGCCCGACCGTTTCGGCGACCTGGGACACGAACGCGATCACGTCGTGGTCCGTGATCCGCTCCAGCTCTTCGATGCGGGCGACATCGACCGTCGCCTTCGCCTCGATCGCGTTCAGCGCCTCCTGCGGCACGCGGCCGCGGCGCGCCTGCGCTCGGCTCACCGCCAGCTCGACCGCGAGCATGTGCTCGAACCGCGCCTCCTCGGCCCAGACGGCGCCCATCTCGGCGAGCGTGTAGCGGCGGATCACGAGGCAGCTCCCACGAGCGCCGGCGCGGCGGGCAGTGACGTCGCGATGTCGTGCCGGCGCTGCATCCCGTCCCACGAGATCAGGTCGGCGGATCGCTCCGCCGCCTCGCGCGCTCCGGCCAGGTCCGTCGATCGGCCGACGACCGTGAGCACCCGCCCCCCGTTCGTGCCGTAGCCGCCACCCGGTCGACCGGCGGATCCGGCGTGGAACACGACCGCGCCCGCATCCGCGGCAGCCTGGAGGCCGTCGATCGCGGCGCCACGCTTCGGGGTGCCC
>DASSHR010000190.1:0-3674 GCA_035692745.1 Candidatus Limnocylindrales bacterium
GTAGACGTTGATGTCCTTGCGCTCGGCGAGGAGCTCACCGGTCAACGGGTCGATCTCGGTGATGCGCTCGACCTCGTCGCCGAAGAACTCGACCCGGACGACCGTCTCCTCCGACGCCGGCCGGAACTCGAGGGTGTCGCCCCGGACCCGGAAGCGCGCGCGCGCGAGGTCCTGGTCGTTGCGCTGGTACTGGAGGTCGACGAGGTGCCGGAGCACGCCGTCACGGCGGTACGAGCCGCCCTGCCGGAGCTTGAGGACCGTCGCGCCGTAGTCCACGGGTGCGCCGATGCCGTAGATGCAGCTCACGGACGCAACGACGATCACGTCGCGGCGCTCGAAGAGGCTGTGCGTCGCGGCATGCCGCAGCCGGTCGATCTCGTCGTTCCGGCTCGAATCCTTCTCGATGTACGTGTCGCTTCGCGGCAGGTACGCCTCGGGCTGGTAGTAGTCGAAGTAGCTCACGAAGTACTCGACCGCGTTCTCCGGGAAGAAATCGCGGAACTCCGCGTACAGCTGCGCGGCGAGCGTCTTGTTATGCGCGAGCACGAGCGTCGGGCGGTTGGCCGCCTCGATCGTCTTCGCGATCGTCAGCGTCTTGCCCGTGCCGGTCGCGCCGAGCAGGACCTGATGGCGCATGCCCTTCTGGATGCCCTCGGTCAGCCGCGCAATGGCCTGCGGCTGGTCGCCCGTGGGCTCGAACGGGGCGACGAACTTGAAGTCAGGCACGCTCGAAGTCTACCACCGGCCGATCAAAATCGAACGCTCGTTCGATGGTTTCGCGCCCGCGGGCGGACCGATGGGTGGTGCGTTCTGGTACCACCCGCCCATATCGACGCCGGTACCCCCTCCCGAGACTGACGAACGCCACCAGACCGCAATCACCCCTGCCAACCAGCCCAGGACACCAGCACCGGGAGGCTCGCTCGACCTCGATGGAGATGGAGTACAAGGACAACAACCGGCGCGGCAAGTTCGTGATCATCGTGGGCGTCGTGCTCGCGGTGGTTGCCGGCGCCACGTCCTTCTACCTGATCAACCAGGCGCAGCAGAAGTCGAGCGAGGGTCCGGCCCAGAAGGTCAAGGTGGTCGTCGCCGCGCAGATCATCCCCGCCCGCACGCCGATCCAGCCGGGCGCGATCGTGCTCCGCGAGCTGCCCCTCGACGTTGCGTCGCAGGTCGGGATCATCAAGGACCCCGCGGCGCTCGCCGGCAAGGTGCTGGCGATCCCGGTGGCCGTTGGCCAGCCCATCTACTCGAACATGATCGCGTCGGCGTCCGGCCAGTCCGGCTTCGACATCCTCGGTCCCGAGGAGACGGTCGCCCCCGATTCACCGGCCTGGCGCGCCATCTCGATCACCATTCCGGATGACCGTGCCGTCGCCGGCCTGCTCGTCGCCGGCCAGACGATCGACATCTTCATGACCGCGACGATGACGGTCCCGGTCACGCAGCAACCGGTCGGCGTCTACTACTCCGACATGGTCACCAAGATCACCTACCAGGACATGGTCATCCTCGGTCGCGCCGGGTCGCAGTACATCCTGCGCACGACGGTTGCCGTCGCCGAGGAGATCAACCACATGCTCGCGACCGGCACGGTCCAGTTCTCGGCGGCCCTCCGGCCCGACCAGGACGTCCGCTTCGTGGACGTGTCGCAGCTCGGCGCCACCACGAACCGGATCCTCCAGAAGTACGGCCTGCCGTTCCCGGCGATCTACCCCGCCCCATCGGCCACGATCCCGCCCGCACCCCCGATCGTCTTCCCGACGATCCCTCCGTCGCCGCCGCCGGCCACGCCGGCGCCCTCGCCCGCGGCTTCGTAGCCGCTCGGCGCTCCACCCAAATCCCGCATCGGCTGCGCGCCGCCCACTTCGGGCGGCGCAGCCGTTTCCCGTCCCCGTTCGGCTCCGCTGTGTCGTGGTCCCCACAGGGACCAACGTCGACGAGGTTGCCTGCCAATCACCACGATTTGACGGCCCATCCGCGCAAAGCCGAGCGATCTGAGCCCGTAGGCGACCACGGTTGACGAGCCTGACATCGGACCTCGTCAAGAAGGGTCCCTGCCACGATCACGCGCAGATGATCGACAGGTAAGCGGTGCGGACGACACTCCCGCCGTGACCACCGCGACGAAAGCCGTTCGCGACGCAGGACAGGCGAGGAAGCTCGACGCGTTCCTCGACCACGTCCGCCCACCGCTCCGGTATCGCGTCGAAGTCGGGCTGCCGGCACGCGATGGCGCGTTCGAACAGCGGCCGTGGCACGCGATGATCTTCGGCGGTGGCGAGCGGACGGCAATCGAGCTGGAGATGCGGCTTCGGGACGTTCAGGCCGTGCGGCGCCGCCACGACCTCAAGCGCCGCGACGATCCCACGGAACAGTTCCTGCTGCTCATCGCGGACACGCGGCACAACCGTCGGATCGTCGCGGAGTTCGCTGCGCTGCTGGACGACCTGCCGCGCCTGCGTCCGAGCGACATCCACCGGGCGCTCGAATCCGGCCGCCATCCCCCGGCCGGTCTGCTGTTCGTCTAGGCGCGCATGGCCTCGGCGAGCGCGCTTTCGACCATCGAGCTCGTCGAGGCGACGGATCCGGATGTGTCGAGCACGCGGGTGGCGTGCGGGCGGAGCCGCTCGGTCAGCCCTGCCTGGGCGGCCACGCGAGCCGTGGCGTCGTCGGGCGACTGACCGCGGGCGACGGCTCGGGCTCGCACCCGCGCCAGCTGCTCGTCCGGCGCACACACGACGAGCCAGACCTCGTCGCACAGCGACGCGAGGCCGCCCTCGACGAGCTTGATCGCCTCGATGACGACCGCGCCGGCACCGGCGTCACGCGCCGACTCGATCTCGGCCAGGATCCGCGGCCGGACCGCGGGATGGACGATCGCCTCGAGGCGCCGCAGCGCAGCGGGATCGGCGAACACGATCCGACCCAAGGCTGCTCGATCCAGCGAGCCCGCGGCGTCGACGACCCTTGGCCCGAATGCGTCGACGATGGCCGCCAGCTCGGGGCTCCCCGGCGGGGTGACCGCACGGGCGACGCGATCCGCGTCGATCACGACGGCGCCGAGCTCGCCGAGCCAACCGGCCACCGTGGACTTGCCGCACCCGATGGGGCCGGTCAGGCCGATCACGAGCACGCGTCCGCCTCAAGGCTCACGGCGCCCGCTCCTCGAGCGTGAGCCACGCGTCCTCGGCTGCCGCGAGCGCCGTCTCGACGTCGGCGAGCTCGCTCGACACGCGGCGAAGCTCGATGAAGTTCGCCTGCACGGCCGGCTTCGAGAGGTCCAGCTCGAGGTGGTTCTTGCGCAGGCCGAGTCGGGTGAGCTCGGCATCGAGCGTCTCGCGCTGGCGTCGGTACGCGTCCTTCGAGAGCTTCGGCGCCTTTGGCCGAGGTGGCGTCGCCGGCGTCGCGTTCGTTGCCGGCATGCCGCCGCGCGCGTCGGACGAGGCAGGCAGCGCATGGCCGTTGCGCGCGGACGCAGCCCCCGGAGACGGCGCCGCGGTCGAGATCGCGCCGCGCGAGGAGCGCCGCGACAGGGCGTCGGCGCCCGTCGGGATCGATGCCGGTTGCATGCGGATGGCCTGGCGCCTGAGCTCGGCTTCGACCGTCCAGCCGTCGGACACTGCGGCGCGCCAGGCCCGATAGCCGCCGTCGAACGGCGCCACGGCGCC
>DASSHR010000191.1:0-4536 GCA_035692745.1 Candidatus Limnocylindrales bacterium
TCTGCCTTCTCGAGAGCGGCCATCCGATCCTCGACCTGCTGCGATTCCCGCGTCGTGGTGAACCATGCGTCGCGCGAGGACACGTCACGCGCGACGAGCGCACGCGCCCGCGCGACGTCGTCCTTCTCGCCCGTGAGGGCGAGGTCGGCCGGATAGACCGCGACGCGGAGCTGCGGCCCCTCGAGCACGATGAGCTTGTCGGGGACGTACCGCCCGATCCCTCGACCGGCGACCGCGGCGAGGATGTGTGCGGGAACGACGAGGATGGTCGAGCCGGGGCCCCGGCGGTCGATGAGCTCGCCCTTGCGCAACGTCGTCTCGAGGGTCGAGACGAGCGCCTCATACCGGCCGGGGCGGACGACGATCGCGATGTGCGCGTCCTCTCGGCGCTTGATGACGGCGCCGAGCTTGCGGATCGTGCCCGCGACGGCGAGCACCACGAGCGTGACCGCGAGGGTCGGCGCGAAGAGGTACCCGCGCAGGACCTGCGTGACGAGCCCGAACCCGGTCGGGCGCTCCTCGGGCTCCGCGAGCAGCAGGGTGATCCCGCCGAGGATCGGCGGCAGCACGACGGCGATGGCGAGCATCACGAGGCGAACCAGGTCCTCCGGCACCCAGTCAGGCCGCGGGACCGCCGCGAGGAGCAGGGTCCCGACGTCCGGCAGCAGGATGCCGATGACGGCGATCACCCACGCCAAGGAGCCGAACGTGAGGACCGCCAGCCAGACCTGGCGGTCCTTGGGCACGCGTCCGAACAGGAGCACGGACGCCCAGCCGAGGGTGGTCGTGAGCACGCGGCCGACGAATCGGCCCAGCAGCGCGAACAGCGAGCCGATGATGGCCATGGCGCAGCGTCAGCGGGTGGTCAGCGAGCCGCCAGCATGTCGCCAGCGCCCGCTTCGCCACGGGGCATCGGCGAGCTCATCGGCGGCGGTCACGGGCGATCAGGACTCGCTCGCCGGCGTGCCGCGCCCGCCCTTGGCGCCGGCCATGGCCGCGCCCGTGGAGGCCGCAGGCTGCGCCAGCCCGTGATCGGGCGACGGCTCGTCGTTGACGAGCTGGACGGTCTCGAGGATGTGCTGCGCGGATTCACGCAGCGACTGGTTGTTCGCGGCACCGGCCTGCTGCAGATCCTCGAGGGTGATGTTCGCGGACTTGCCGTGATCCTCGTGCGGCTGGCCGCACCCGCAGTTCATGCACATGAGGTCGTGCCTCCTTCCGGCGGACGTTCGCAACGCGAAGCCCGCGCGCCACCCAACCTAGGCGGCCCGAGGCCCCGATCGGGCGACACTCCGGCGTGCGCCGGCTTTCGGTCGCGTTGCACTCGCATCGCGCTTGGCACCCCCAGCCGCTCGACGACGACGCAGGAAGGCGAGGAGCGCGAGCTCGTCGCGGCGGGTCGAGTCGGGCAGGTCGCGAGGCTTCGGAGCCTTCGCGTCCTTCGCCGGCGGTGGCGCATCGTCGATCTCGTCCAGCACCGCGGGATGGATGTAGCTGTTGCGGGTCACGGTCACCGTGTCGCCGAGGTCGTCAGCGGTCTGCGCGACGGCAACCTTGGCCTCGTCCATCCGGCGGAATGCCAGCAGCGTTGCCGCCCAGGTCCGGAAGTCCTTGGCAGAGAAGCTCTCGTCGCCGGCCGCCTCGCGGATGTAGTCGTTCACGTCCTCCGACGAGACGCCACGGACGACCTCGGGGTCATCGGCATCCGGGTACTGGAACAGGGCCTGGCCCGGCAGCTCCTGGCAGCGCCGCACGACCGCGGCCAGCCGCCGGTCGACGAGCCGGCGTTCCTCGGTGCGCCCACCCTTGCCGCGGAACCGGAACTCGATCGAGGCGCCCTCGACCGTCGCGTGTCGGCGGCGCAGCGTCGACAGGCCGAACGACCGATTGAGCCGGGCGTACTCCGCGTTGCCGACCCGGAAGTGGGTCGAATCGAGGAGCGCGACGACGGCCGCGAGGACCTTCTCGCGCGGGAGGCCGCGCCTCGCGAGGTCCGCGCGCACGCGGCGGCGGATCCGGGGCAGGACCTTGCCGAATCGCGCAAGGCGCGCGAACTTGTCGCGGTCGCGACGGGCTCGAAAGCGTGGGTGGTAGCGATACTGGCGCCGGCCGCGCGCGTCGCGCCCGACGGCCTGGAGATGGCTGTTCGGGTGGGGGCTGATCCAGACCTCGGTCCACGCCGGCGGGATCACGATGCGCCGGATCCTCGCCAGCACCTCGTCGTCGCGAACCGGCCGGCCGTCGGCATCTTCGTATCGGAACCCGCGGCCGGATCGAATGCGGGCGATGCCCGGGTCATCGGGCGACGCGAACCGCAGTGGCCCCCCGTCCGTGCCGTCCGGCGCCGGGCGGCCGCTTCGCGCGGCGCCCTCAGGCTGTCGTTGCGCTGGTGCCGATCCTGCTCGCACGTGCCCGGCCCTCCGGTCGCGCGCCAACCTCATCGTCGACCGCGGCCCGCGAGGCCGTCTCCGCGCGGGAGGCCGTCTCCGCGGCTCGCGAGGCCGTCTCCGCGCGGGAGGCCGCGATGGCGTGCTCGTCGACCATCCGCGCGTACAGCTCCTGGTATCGATCGGCCATCCGCTCGGCGGAGAAGCGATCGATGACCCGGTTGCGGATCGCCGCCCGATCGAGCGCCGGGACCTTCTCGAGGAAGAACTGGAACGCGGTCGCGTCGTCGCAGAAGTAGCCGTCGACGCCCTCGCGGATGATCTCCGGCAGGCCTCCGACCCGGCGCGCCAGCACGGGCGTCCCGCAGGCCAGCGATTCGATGCACACGAGCCCGAACGGCTCGGGCCACGCGCCCGGCATGATCGTTGCGGCGCTGTCTGCGAATAGCTGGTCGCGCTCCGCCGGCTCCAGCTCGCCGAGGTACTCGATGTTCCGGCCCGCCTTCTTCAGTGCGGGCTTGAACACGTCGGTGTAGTAGTCAGCCTGGTGCTTGAGCGTGCCGACCTTCGCCGCGATCCGCAGCCGCCGCCCCGTGCGGCGGGCGATCTCCATCGCCTCGACGATGCCCTTCTCGGGATCGACCCGGCCGACGAAGCACAGGGCGTCGCTCGGGCGCTCCGCGAACGGCGCGCGATCGAGCGTCAGGCCGTTGTGGATGATCGTCCACGGCAGGTTGGGATGGGCGCTGGCCTGGCTGCGGCTGATCGCAACGAGCCCGTCGGGCGGGCTGTCGAAGGCGTGCAGCGTCCAGGGCAGGTCGAGCCGGCCGTGGAACGTCGAGACCACCGGGACGGAGGCCGACCGGGCCAGCGGGATCGACCACGATTCGAGGTGCGAATGGACGACGTCGAACTCGTCCATGTGCGCGCGCACGATGTCGATCGTCGAGGCGAACCACTGCTTGAAGTCGTCGATCCCGGCCGGGCGGAGGGCGCCCGCCGACGTCGGGATGAGCCGGCACGGGACCTGCGAGTCGCCGCTCGCGAACACCGTGACGTCGTGACCCGCGTCGACCAGCTTCGAGGTCAGCTCGTACACGATGCGCTCCGTGCCGCCGTAGGCGGACGGGGGCACGCGCTCGATCGGCGGCGCCACCTGCGCGATGCGCAACGGGCGCTGCTCGATTCGAGGCCGCGCACGCGGGCGCATCGGGAACGTCATGAGGTCGATGTCGGCTGCCCTCCTCGGCGTCGATGTACTGCGGAGGCTACGGCCTGGAGCGTGAACGCACGTCCGCGCTCGGCGTGGCCCGTGGTCACAGGCGCATATCGACCGATGCGCTGTAATGCGCGCGTAACGGTTCTGCAATGTCCGGCCGTCATGCCCGGCACCACGACATCGAGACAATCCGGACCTCAACCGAGATCGCCAGTCGTTGGCACCGAACCAACTGGCACCGAACCAACAACAGGGAGGGTCACCTTGTCGACCCAGCCGCTCGTGCTCGTCGCCGACGACGAGCCCCGAATCACCAAGCTCGTCGCCATCGCGCTCTCCGAGGAGGGCTTCCGCGTCGTCACCGCCAACGGCGGCGAAGCGGCACTGCAGAAGGCGGAGGAGGTCCGGCCGGACATCGTCCTGCTCGACATCGTCATGCCGGACCTTGACGGCATCGAGGTGATGCGCCAGCTGCGCGAGCGCCGCCCGGTGCCCGTGATCCTGCTGACCGCCAAGGGCTCGACGGCCGACAAGGCCAAGGGCCTGGACCTCGGCGCCGACGATTACATCGCCAAGCCGTTCCACCCGGACGAGCTGGCTGCCCGCGTCCGAGCAGTCATCCGCCGCTCCGGCGGGGCCGAGCCGGGCGCCGGCGTGATCAAGTTCGACGACATCGAGATCGACCTCGAGCGCCGCATGGTCACCCGCAACGGCGAGCTCGTCCAGCTGTCGCGCACCGAGTGGCTGCTCCTGCAGCACCTCGCCGCGAACGCCGGCAAGGTGGTGCTGCACACGGAGCTCCTGACCAAGGTCTGGGGCCCCGAGTACCGCGACGACCTCCAGTACCTGCGCGTCTGGGTCTCGCGCGTCCGCCGCAAGCTCGGCGCGGCGCCCGGCGAGCCGGGCCGCATCCGCACCTTCCAGGGCATC
>DASSHR010000192.1:0-4124 GCA_035692745.1 Candidatus Limnocylindrales bacterium
AGCGCGTCGAGCGCGGCCCCGGGATGCACGGACTGGAGGACCCAGGCGCCCGCGAATGGACCGGCCGCCATGCCCAGGAACGTCACCGCCCCGACCAGCCCGAGGGCGCGCCCACGCCCGCCGCCCTGGAAGAGGTGCGACGCGGCCGAGGTCGCGACCGGCACCAGCGCGCCGCCGCCGGTCGCCTGCAGCAGCCGCGCGCCGATGAGCTCCGCGAGGGAGGTGGCACGGCCGGCGAGGATCGATCCGCCGATGAAGATCACCAGCGCCCACAGGAACACGCGGCGGATGCCGTACCGGTCGGCCAGCTGCCCGGCGAGTGGCATCACGACGATCGAGACCAGCAGGTAGCCGTTGATGATCCAGGACGCCGGGCGGAGCTCGGTCCAGTCCGCGAGGTCGACCACGATCGCCGGCAGCGCCGTTGCCGTGACCATCAGCTCCAGCCCGGACAGGAACGCGCCGACGCCCATCACCACGAGCAGCAGCAGCGCCGACCCGCGTCCCATGGACCGCGAGTGTATGGGCGCGATCGAGCGTCGTTACCCGCCTGCAAGCGCGCCGGCCGCAGGATGCAGGTGGTGGCGACCGGCGCGGCCGGCACCACCTCCAGGAGGGTCCAACCCATCGACTCGACGAAGGTCGCCGTCCGCATGGTCGGGGTCGGCAAGCGCTACAACGGGCACGACGCGGTCAGCGGTCTCGACCTCGAGATCCCGACCGGCTCGGTCGTGGGCGTCATCGGGCCGTCCGGCGCCGGCAAGACGACCACGATCCGGATGATCACCGGCTCGCTGGCCCCGACCCGCGGCACCGCCGAGGTGCTCGGCGAGCCGCTGGGCAGGCGCAGCCGCCGCACGCGCGAGCGCATGGGCTATCTGCCCCAGAAGTTCAGCCTGTATCCCGACCTGACGGTGCTCGAGAACGTGGACTTCGTGGCGAGCCTGTACGGGCTGTTGTTCGCACGCCGCTTCCGACGCCGCCGGCAGGTGCTCGAGCTCGTCGACCTGTGGTCGGTGCGCGGGCGGCGGGCGTCGGCGCTCTCGGGCGGCATGCAGCGGCGCCTGGAGCTCGCCGCCGCCCTCGTCCACGAGCCCGACCTGCTCGTCCTCGACGAGCCGACCGCGGGCATCGATCCGCTCCTGCGGCGTGTCGTCTGGGACGAGGTGCACCGGCTCAAGGAGCGCGGCGTGACCTCGGTCGTGACCACGCAGTACGTCACCGAGGCGGAAGAGTGCGACCTGGTCACCCTGATCTCGGAAGGCCGGCGCGTCGCGTTCGGCACGCCGGACGAGCTGCGCCGGATGGCCTTCGGCGGCGACCTGCTCGAGGTCACCACCGAACGCGTCTTCGACGTCGCTGGCCTCGGGGATGCCGCCGGGATCCACGGCGTCCAGCAGACCGGGCCGCGCGACTTCCGCCTCGTCGTCGAGGATGCGGGGGCCGCGACCGCGGATGTCGTCCAGGCGATCACCGCGGCCGGCGCCGACGTCGCGGCGGTGCGCGAGAGCCGGCCCACGTTCGAGGAGGTCTTCGCGACGCTCGTCGAGCGCCACCGGGCCCAGCGAGCCGCCGCGACCGCCGAAGCCGGCGATGGCGGCGGCGACGGTGATGGCGACGGTGGGTCAACCGCCGCTGCGCCCACCGAGCAGGAGGCCGCGTGATGGGCCTCCTGAAGATGCTCCTTCGGATCTTCTCCGTCGCGGGCAAGGAGATCATCGAGGTCCTGCGCCGACCGGGCGCGGTGGTGAGCCTCGTGCTCGGCCCGTTCCTGATCCTCGCGATCTTCGGGTTCGGCTACGGCGGCTTCAAGAAGGACCTGGCGACGATCGTCGTCATCGACCCGGCGTCGTCCCTGCCGCAGGATGCGGCGAGCTATCAGGACCTCGGGACGCGCGGCCTGTCCGTGGTGGAGGTCACCAGCGATCGGGCGGCTGCCGAGGAGCGGCTGCGGCTCGGCCAGGCGGACGTCGTGATCGTCGCTCCGACCGATCCGGTCAGCACCATCGAGGCGGGCGCGCAAGCTGACCTGACGGTGATCATCAACACGACCGACCCGGTCGCGGCGAACTACGCCGCGTTCCTCGCCGACACCATGTCCACGGCCGTGAACCGCGAGATCTACCGGCAGGGCGCCGAGCAGGGCCAGGCCTACGCGATCACGATCGGCGGCAAGGACCTCAGCCAGGTGCCCCCGGACGTGATCGCCTCGCCCACGAAGGCCGTGCTGCAGAACCTCGCACCGCTGCCGCCGTCGGTGATCGGCTTCTACGGCCCCGCCGCGCTCGCGCTCGTCCTGCAGCACCTCGCCGTGACGCTGATCGCCCTTTCGATCGTGCGGGAGCGGAGCGGCGGCGCGGTCGACCGATTCCGGTCCTCGCCCCTGCGCGCGACGGAGCTCGTGATCGGCAAGGTGGCGGCCTTCGGGCTCCTCGGCGGCGCGATCGCCGCGCTCTCCGTGTGGCTCCTCGTGAACCTGCTCGGCGTGCCGATGATCGGGTCGCCGGGCAGCGTCGCCCTCGTCGTCATCCTGTTGCTGATCGCGTCGCTCGGGCTCGGGTTGCTCATCTCGGTGATCTCGGATTCCGAGCGCCAGGCGGTCCAGCTCTCGCTGCTCACGCTGCTCGCGTCGATGTTCTTCAGCGGCTTCGTCCTGCGCACCGAGGAGTTCTCGACGCCGGTCCAGGTCATGTCCTACTTCCTGCCGGTGACCCACGGCATCTCGCTGCTCCAGGACCAGATGCTCACGGGCGTCTTCACGGCGCCCTGGCAGCTCGTCGCCCTCGGCGGGCTCGGCGCGGTGCTGCTCGCGACGAGCTGGCTGCTCGTGCGCCGGGAGCTGCGGCCGGCGTGAGCGGCAGAGCGGCATGACCGCGTGGCCGCGGCGGCGCCTTGGCTCGGCGCTCGTCGGGTTCGGGGTGATCGGGCTCCTCCTGCTCGGGACGCTTGCGGTGCTGCTCGGGTTGTCACTCGACGGCCTGGGTCGAACCGCCACGGACCTTGCCCAGCAGCGCACCGACGCGATCGCGCTGCTCGAGCCCGCCGCCGCGGCGCTGGACGAGGCGGCGACCAGTGCGGCGAATGCGGGCGCGAGCCTCACCTCGGCCGGCACGGTGGCGCGACGAGCGGCCGAGCTCACGGCCCAGCTCGCCGGCGCGTTCGACGGTCTCGCCCAGCTTGGCGCGTTCGACATCCTGGGCGCGCGCCCGTTCGGTGCGCTCACCGGGCAGTTCACGGACGTCGCGACGCAGGCCCGCGAGCTGTCCGCGAACCTCACCAGCACCGCCGGCGCGCTCGACGCGAACGTGACCGACAGCGCGACGGTTGCCGCCGACCTGCGCACCCTTGCCGACCAGCTGGAGCGGCTCCGGACCTCCGTCGCGGGCAACGGCGCCGCGCCCGCCACGGATCCGGCGGCGGCCGGAACGCTGATCCGGGTGGCGATGCTCGTGGTGTTGGCCCTGCTGGCGTGGCTCGCGGTGCCGGCGGTCGTGGCGATCGAGCTCGGACGCCGCTGGCGGCGCGACGCGAGGGTTGACAGCGCCGGTTGATCAATGCATATTGATATAAATCAGCGTTGATCCGTCGCCCGCGTGGCGATCGAACCAGCCCCTCCCTCCCTCCCCGATCGGAGCGCTTCGCTTGGCACCGTCCCCCGCGCACATCCGCTCGACCATCGCGTCCGTCGTCGACCAGCCGGACGAGCTGCGCGCGCTGCGCATCGTCCACAAGACGCTGGCCGACGTGAACCGCCTCCGGATCGTGCAGCGCCTGTCCCAGGGCGAGGCGACGGTGTCGGAGCTCATCGACCGGGTCGGGCTCAGCCAACCCCTCGTGTCCTGGCACCTCCGCAGCCTGCGCTACGCCGGCCTCATCCAGACCCGGCGCGTCGGACGGGAGACCGTCTCCCGCCTGCTGCCCGAGGCCTTCCGCGCGTTCACCGAGTACGAGCGCGGCGTCCTCGGCCTCGATCGCGAGGAGCGCGCCGCCTCGTGACCGGCTCGCTCGTCACCCCCGAAGCCCGCCAGCGCGTCCGCGGCATCGCGACGCCGGTCGCGACCTTCCTCGGCCGGCTCGGCCTCACGCCGAATGCGCTCACGGTCATCGGCTTCCTCGGGACGTGC
>DASSHR010000193.1:0-1595 GCA_035692745.1 Candidatus Limnocylindrales bacterium
GCCGAGCCGGAGGCGCCCGCTGCCGAGAGCGCACCGGAAGTGGCTCCCGAGGCTTCAGCCGAGGAGCCCGAAGCGGTCCCAGAGGCTGCCGCCGAGGAGCCAGACGCGCCCGTCGCCGAAGCGCCTGCCGCCGAGCCGGCCGAGGACGACAAGCCCGCAGGCTGACCATCGCCGCCCGGCACGCCGCGAGGCACCGGGCCGCGACCTCACCGAACCACACCGGACCGCACGCGCCCGATCGTGGGTCGATCCGGCACGTCCTGGTCCCTCCAGGTGGCTGTCGGGCAAGAATCGCGTGCTAGGATCGATGGAGCGCCGTGGAAGGCGCGCCAGGGGAACAGGCGTTCATGGAGCGATTCGACAAGTTCACGGACCGGGCCCGCAAAGTCCTGACGCTCGCGCAGGACGAGGCGCAGCGGTTCAACCACAACTACATCGGCACGGAGCACCTGCTCCTCGGCCTGGTCCGCGAGGGCGAAGGCGTCGCCGCGCGCGTTCTCGAGAACATGAACGTCGAGCTCGCCAAGGTTCGAACCGCCGTCGAGTTCATCATCGGCCGTGGTGACCGCCCGGTCGTCGGCGAGGTCGGGCTCACCCCGCGCGCGAAGCGCGTCATCGAGCTGGCGATCGACGAGGCGCGCCGCCTCGGCCACAACTACATCGGCACGGAGCACCTGCTGCTCGGGCTCGTGCGCGAGGGCGAGGGGATCGCCGCCGGCGTGCTCGAAAGCCTCGGCGTGAATCTCGACAAGGTTCGCCACGAGGTCATCCGCGTCCTGAGCCAGAGCTCGTCCGTCGGGCCTGCGCAGGAGACGAAGCGCAGCTCCAAGACCCCGACCGTCGATGCCCTGGGCATCAACCTCACCGACGCCTCGCGCGCGGGCAAGCTCGATCCCGTGATCGGTCGCGAGAAGGAGATCGAGCGCGTCATCCAGATCCTCGGCCGCAAGACGAAGAACAACCCGGCGCTCATCGGCGAGCCCGGCGTCGGCAAGACCGCCATCGCCGAGGGCCTCGCGCATCGCATCGTGGCCGGCGACGTGCCGGACATCCTGCTGAACAAGCGCGTCCTCACGCTCGACATCGGGTCGCTCGTCGCCGGCACGAAGTACCGCGGCGAGTTCGAGGAGCGGCTCAAGAAGATCATCGAGGAGCTCCGGAACACCAACGACGCCGTGCTCTTCATCGACGAGCTGCACACCCTCGTCGGCGCCGGCGCCGCGGAAGGCGCGATCGACGCCGCGAACATCCTCAAGCCGCCCCTCGCGCGCGGCGAGCTCCAGTGCATCGGCGCGACCACGCTCGACGAGTACCGCAAGTACATCGAGCGCGACGCGGCCCTGGAGCGCCGGTTCCAGCCCGTCATGGTCGACGAGCCCACGATGGAGCAGACCGTCGAGATCCTGATGGGCATCCGGGAGCGCTACGAGCAGCACCACAAGGTCGCGATCACCGACGAGGCCGTGCGCGCCGCCGCCGACCTCTCGATCCGGTACATCACGGACCGCCACCTGCCCGACAAGGCCATCGACCTCATCGATGAGGCCGCGAGCCGTGTCCGCCTGCGCCACGCGTCGGCGCCGCCGCAGCTCCGC
>DASSHR010000194.1:0-4745 GCA_035692745.1 Candidatus Limnocylindrales bacterium
GCCGGGTCCGCACCGAGCCGGCGCAGGATCAGCGGCAGCGCCGCGGCCACGATCGCGGACCAGACGCAGATCGCGAGGATCGTGATCGCGACGACGGCGCTCACGTCGTTGCCAACACCGAGCGTGAACCCGCGCCCGAACGCGACCACGGCCATGATCAGCCCGATCACCAGTCCGACCCGCATCTCCTTGAGCACGAGCCACGCGATGTCGCGCAGGGTCACCTCGTTGAGCGCCATCGCGCGGACGACGAGGGTCACGGTCTGGCTGCCGAGGTTGCCGCCCGTGCCGATCAGCAGCGGGATGAAGAAGCTCAGCGCGACGGCGGCCTGGAGCTCATCCTCGAAGTTGCGCAGGACCGTGCCGGTGTACGCCTCGGCAAGGAACAGGAGCAGCAGCCAGCCGACGCGCTTGCGGACGAGGAGCGGCACGCTCGCCAGTCGATAGGGCAGGTTCAACGGCTGCGAGCCACCCAGCCGCTCGATGTCCTCCGTGGCCTCGGCCTCGATGACGTCGGCGACGTCGTCCTCGGTGATGATCCCGACGAGGTGGTCGTCGTCGTCGACCACGGGAATGGCGAGCAGGTTGCGGTCCGTCAGCAGGCGCGCGGCGGTCTCCTGGTCCGCGGAGGCGCGGACGCGGACGGTCGATGGCGCCATGAGCTGCTCGACCGGCGTCGTGTCCGGGCTCAGGAGCAGCCGGTACAGCGACAGCACCCCGAGCAGGTGGCGCTGGTCATCGACCACGTACACGTAGTTCACGGTCTCGGCCTGGTCGACGAGGCGGCGGATCGCCGCGGTCGCCTGCGCGGCGGTGGCCTCCTTGGCGACGGCCACGTAGGCGGGGGTCATGATGCCGCCGGCGCTATCGGGCTCGTACGCGGAGAGCTCGCGGATCTCGGCGGCCTCGGCGGGCGAGAGGCGGACGAGGATCGCGGAGGCGGTCTCGTCGGGCAGCTGCTCGACCACGTCCGCGGCGTCGTCCGGGTCCATCTCGCGCAGGAGCGGGGCGGCCTCGTTCGCGGACAGGGTGCGCAGGATCCGGGCCGCCTCGGACGGGGCGAGCTCCTCGAGGATCTGGCCGATCTCGTCGTCCGGCAGCCACTGGATCAGGACCGCGATCTCGCTGGGCTCCAGCTGGGGCACGAGGTCGGCCCACTCCGCCGGCCCGATCAGCTCGGCCATGCCGAGGACGCCGTCGCGCTCGCGCTCGTGGATGAGGGCCTGCACCTCGGCCAGGAGGTCGGCCGTCGCCTGGGTCGTCATGACGTCACCTCCGGACATGGAGCGCCCGGAGGTCGCTCGCATGGGGGTGCTGAACAGGGGCGCGGTCTGGGGTGCCCGCAGGGTCGGCCCGGCGGGGTCCCGATCCTAGGCTGCCCCGGCCACCCTCGCAACACGGGTCCGGAACGGACGAAGGTTGCGGCGTGCGAGCCGCGCGGCGCATCATCCGCTGCCGTGAGCGAGCCCACGCCACAGCCACCGTCGATCCCCGGCGCGAGCACGGCAGACCCGGCGCCGGCCCCGATTGCCGCGCCGCCCGCAGACGCGTCGCCGCCCGCGGACGTTTCGCCGCCTGCGCCCCCGGCCGCTGCAGCCCCTGCGCCGCGGCGATCCTTCGTCGACCCTGCGAGCATCCGCCCGACCGCGATCATCGCCATCGTGATCGCGGCGCTCTTCTACGGGACGCAGATCCTGAACGAGGCCCTGCCCGCCGCCGCATCCGAAGTACCGGTCTCCGCCGCGGGGACCGTCGCGATCGGTGACGGCCCCGTGATCACGCCCATCGATGGCTGGGTCGCATCGCCGCACGACAGCCGCGAGGGCATCCGGCTGGAGAAGGGGATCGTCGTCGTCGACCTGTTCTCCGAGACGTTCGGCGAGGACGCGGCCGATCTCGCCGCGGCCTATCGCGACGAGGTCCTGGCGAGCGACACGACCCAGTTCACCGCCACGCCGATCCAGGCGTTCACCTCGAGCAGCGGCACGCCCGGCGCCCGCTTCCGCTATCAGGGCGTGTTCACCGGGGTCGACGTCGCGATCGAAGGCGAGGTCACGGTCCTGTTCGACGACGGGCTCGGCGTCGTCGCGGATGCCTGGACGCGCCAGGGCGACCTCGACGAGGCGCTCGGCGAGATCCACGACATGCTCCAGTCGATCGAGCTCTGACCGTGACCGGCGCGTCCGTCCCCGCGGCGTCCGTGCCCGCGACGTCCGTGCCCGCACAGGCGCCAGCTCCCGCTCCGACACCCGCGTCGCCGCCCGGGAACCCGCCGGTCGACTGGAGCGAGGAGGTCTCGATCATCCAGCCGCGCAACGCCGCGTTCTGGCTGTTCGTGGTCCTGCTCGGGATCGGTGGTGCGAGCTTCATCGATCGGCAGCTGACGTTCGCGAACGCCTCGACGACCGCCTGGGTGGTCGGCCTGCTCCTGCTCGCGCTCTACGCCGTGCCGGTGTTCTGGCTCGTTCGCTCGCTGGACCTGTTCGAGCGCGAGCCCCGGTCGATGCTGATCGGCGCGCTCCTGTGGGGCGGGATCATCGCCACCTTCCTCGCCGCGAACGTCAACGACCAGTGGGGCGAGATCCTCAACAAGGTCGCCGGCGCGGACTTCGCCCGGGAGTGGGGCGCGGCGCTCATCGGGCCGGGCGACGAGGAGCTGTTCAAGTTCCTCGGCGTGGTCGTGCTGTTCCTGATTGCGCGGGCGGAGTTCGACGACGTGCTCGACGGGTTCGTCTACGGCGCGATCATCGGGCTGGGGTTCACGCTCGAAGAGGACATGTATTACTTCTTCGCGCACTTCGTCGGCCAGGCCGGCGCGTCCGACCTGGGCGGGCTGTTCGATGGCTTCTTCACCCGGATCATCGTCGGTGGGCCGTACTCGCACGTGCTGCTGACCGGCCTGACCGGCATGGGCTTGGCGTACTTCGTGACCCGCCCGGACGTGCCGCGGCTGCGGCGCCTGCTCGTCGCGATCGGGCTGTACGTGGCCGGCGTCACGGCACACTTCATCTGGAACTCGCCGCTCCTGAACGACTTCCTCGGCAACGATCCGGATGCGGTCACCTGGATCCTGTGGGCGGCGATGAAGGGCCTGCCGTTCCTGGTCCTGCTCGCGGTGATCGTGCGCGTCGCCCAGCGGCGTGAGATGCGCTGGGTGCGCGACGCGGTCACGCCGGAGGTCGAGGGCGGGTACATCACGCCAACGGAGCTCGACACGCTCGGAGACCTTCGACGGCGTCGGGCGGCGCGCGAGGCGGAGAAGGCAAGACGGGGCGCGGCCGGCGAGCGACTCCGAGCGCGGCTCCAGAAGGCGCAGCTGGCCCTGGCGGTCACGGCGGCAGGCGGTGGTGCGAACCGGGACGCCCAGCTGGTGGCGAACCGATCGCTGGTCGAGACGTTGCGAGCCCAGCTCGAGGCGCTGCCAACGCACGGTACGACGGCGCCGAGCGCGGCGGGCGCGGGTGGCGCGGGTGGCGCGGCCGCTTCGGGCGCTGGGGCCACGACCTTCGCCCCAACCCATCGCGTGCCGGTCGAGGGGCTACCAGCATGGCAGGTGCCCGATGGCACGACGCCCGCGGTTGGGCTGGCGGGCGGCCTGGAGCTGGAGCTCGTGGAACGGGTCGCGGACTGGGGCCACGTCCGCGCATCGAACGGCTGGACCGGCTGGGTCGACGCCCGACGGCTCCTGCCTCGCTGACGTTGCCGTTGATGGCCCAGATGAACGCTGATTGCACAAATCGCGGCGTACGCCGCCACATCGCTCGCCTGGTTCGCCGCCAACCAGGCGGGCCGACCACGTGCCGTGCTCAAACGGCCGCTGGCAGCGTGGCCGACAGCGGCCGCGCCAGGGCAAAACCACCGCGAGGCCCGATTTTGCACATTGAGCGTTCACGTAAAGGCGGCCGGCAGGCGAAGCCCGTTGCGCCGCCTGTGATCCAGCACTCACCAAGCGCGCCCTCGCGGGCGTGAACCACGGGTACCTGGATTCCAGCAGTCGGTCCGACCGCCTGAGCGGCGGCGCTCGCCGCATCCCGATCTCGACCCCGAAGGGCGAGTTCCGCGTCTGGACGAAGCGCATCGGCAACAACCCGGACCTCAAGCTGTTGCTGCTGCACGGCGGCCCCGGGGCGACGCACGAGTATTTCGAGGCCGCGGATTCGTTTCTGCCGGCCGCCGGGGTCGAGTACTACTACTACGACCAGCTCGGCTCGGTGTACTCGGACAACCCGGCCGACGTGGACCTGTGGGATCTCCCCCGCTTCGTCGACGAGGTCGAGCAGGTGCGGGTTGCGCTTGGCCTGGACGCGTCGAACTTCGTGCTCCTCGGGCACTCGTGGGGCGGCATCCTCGCGACCGAGTACGCGCTCCACCACCAGCAACACCTCAAGGGCCTCGTGATCTCGAACATGCAGTCGAGCTGCCCCGCGTACAACCGGTACGCGCACGAGGTCCTGATGCCGTCCATGGACCAGGCGGCGCTCGCCGAGATCAAGGCGCTCGAGGCCGCCGGCGACACCGACAACCCGCGCTACATGGAGCTGCTGATCCCCCACCACTACGAGCAGCACGTCCTGCGCATGCCGGCGGCCGAGTGGCCCGATCCGGTGAACCGCGGCTTCCGGCTGAACCAGCAGCTGTACGTGACGATGCAGGGTCCGTCCGAGCTCGGCCTGTCCGGCCGCCTGTCCGACTGGGACCGCACCGAGGACCTGGCGCGGATCGACGTGCCGGCGCTCGTCATCGGC
>DASSHR010000195.1:0-2583 GCA_035692745.1 Candidatus Limnocylindrales bacterium
GATCCCGAGGGTCAGGCGCGGCGCTGCTGCACGGCGGCTTCAGACCCGTTCGCGCTCGTGCCGGTCGTCCCGTTGGTGCCGTTCGTCCCGTTGGCGCCGTTGGAGCCGTTGGACGCGGCGGCGCGCTCGCGCTCGATCCGCTCCTTCGCGCGACGGAGGCCGTCGGCGAACGACGGGCCGTCCGGGTTCAGGGCCTGCTCCGCCAGCTGCTTGCCGAAGCGCATCACGACGGGCCTGAACGCGCCGCCCAGCAGGCCGGCAGCGACGGCGCCGAGATCACGTTCGCGCCGCTCAGGCGCCTTCTCCTCGAGATACGAGGCGAACTCGCGCTCGAGCGTGCCGCGCACCTTCTCGCCGTCCGGGCCGAGCTTCTTGAGCGTCTTCTCGACCTGCGGCGGGAGCATCGACTTCGGCAGCGGCTCCTTGCCGCCGTTGAGCGCCATGCGAACGCCCTTGAAGACCCGCTTCGGGCCGCCGAGCAGCAGGAACGCGGCGCCGCCGGCGGCGCCGAGGACCTTCGCCGGCTCGCGCTTCAGGCGCGCCGGGATGTCGACCGCCGCGCGGCCGGAGGCTTCGAGCTTCAGCAGCTCCTCGTCGAGCCCAGCCCGCGCGGCTAGGACTTCGGCACGAGCGGCGTCCGTGCGCGCACCCACTCGATCGTCTCCTTCGTGAGCTCGATGGTTGCATCGGGCATGAACTTCTTCTTGATGGCCTCGCCGTCGATGCCGGTGCGCATGACGTCCCGGCCCGCGAGCAGCGGCCACGCGATGAGCGCGACGAGCACGCCGAGGGCCGCCCCGACGCCACCCGGCATCTGCGAGCCGGTCACCCAGCCGATGACCGCGCCGACGATCGCGAGCCCGATCAGCCCGGCGATGCCGCCCTTTGCTCCACCCGCACGCCAGCCGAGGATGAGCCCGATGACCGCGCCGATCACGGCGAGGCTCGCCACGGCGAGATTGAGCGTGCGGTTGGGATCCGTGACCTGCGGCAGGACCGCCGCACCGACAGCATCCCAGCCCCGGTGGAACAGGTCGAAGCCGAACACGACCCCGACGATGATGCCGAGGATCGCGGCGATTCCGAGCGAGGCGCCGATCCGCTTGCCGCTCACGTCGAGCGCCGCGAGAACCGCAGACAACGCGATGTCCAGGAGCAGCAGCGTGCCCAGGAGCACGCCCCAGCCGATCGAGCCGAAGAGCCACTCGCCCAGGAACAGCAGCCCGCCGACGAGGAACAGCATCCCGACGAGCAGGATCATGACAAAGGCGACGGCGAACAGGCCGACCATGCGCGCAACGTTGCCGGCGATGTCCGCCGCTTCCGCCTTGGCGAGGTCGATGTGGGCGGTGACCAGGCGCTTGCCCGCCGCGAAGGTGGCGCCGAGCTGCGCGCGGATGCCGAGGGCCTCGGGCGTGTTCACGGGGTCGTCAGCCACGTTCGGGATGGTACCAGCGGGACCTCGAATGACCGTTCCGTGTCACCCCCGCGACAGGACGGGAGCGTTGCGTCCACTACCCTCGCGGCCATGGATCCGAACGCGCGACCGCTGCTTACCGCGGAGCTGCTCTCGATCGGCACCGAGCTGACGGTCGGCGAGACGCGCGACACGAACGCCGGTGACCTCGCGCGGGAGCTGACGCGGCGCGGCGTGATCGTCGGGCGCATCTCGGCGCTGCCCGACGACGTGATTGCGGTGACGGACGCGTTCCGCGAAGCCCTGTCGCGGGCCGATCTCGTGGTCTCCACGGGCGGCCTCGGCCCGACGCCGGACGACCTGACCCGCGAGGCCGTTGCCGCGCTCCTTGGCGAGACGCCGGCGGTCGATCCGACGATCGAGGCGTGGTTGCGCGACCTCTTCGCGCGACGCAACCTTCCCTTCCCCGAGGCGAATGCGAAGCAGGCGTGGCTGATCCCGTCGGCCGAATCCATTCCGAACGAGAACGGCACGGCGCCCGGGTGGCTCGTGTCGGCGCCCGAGGGCAAGGTCATCGTCATCCTGCCCGGCCCGCCGCGCGAGATGCGGCCGATGTGGGCGTGGGTGGTCGAGCGGCTGGAGGCGCGCGGGCTCGGCCGGCCGATCGCGTCGGTCACGTTGCGGCTCGCGGGGATCGGTGAATCCGCCATCGCCGAGCGGCTCGGTGACGCGCTCCTCCGCGGCACGTCGCCCATGGTCGCCACGTACGCGCGCGCGGAGGCGGTCGATATCCGCATCTGGGCCCACGAGGAGCCGATCGACGGCGGGCCCGAGCGGGCGCAGCGCCTCGTCGCGGATGTCGAAGCCGACATCGTCGGGATGCTCGGCGAGCATGTCTGGGCACGCGGCGACACGACGTGGCCGCAGGCGATCGCGGCGGCGCTGGCGGGCCGCGGCTGGCGGATGGCCGCGGTCGAGGTCGGGATGCGAGGCGCGCTGCTCGCGCTGCTCGGCGAGGGCCTCGGCGAACGGCTCGCGTTCGGCGAGACGCTGCTCGAGCGGCCGGCGCCCCACGACGGGCATCGGGCGACGCTCGAGCACCTCGCGGAGCGCGTGCGCGAGCTCGGTGCGTGCGAGGTCGGGCTGGCCGTCGAAGCCCGCGAGCG
>DASSHR010000196.1:0-2800 GCA_035692745.1 Candidatus Limnocylindrales bacterium
TCGTGGGCGGTGCGGCCTTCCGATGGCGGCGCTGGCTGGCGCTCGTCATCGCGCCGTGGATCGCGGCGCTCCTGGCGAACATCCTCGACGGGAAGACAGCGACCCTGACGAACGTCATCGGCGGCAGCCTCGAGCTGGCCACGCCGATCTCGATGGCCGCGATGGCGGGCATCCTGTCCGAGCGCAGCGGCATGTTCAACATCGCCCTCGAAGGCAAGCTGCTGATCGGCGCCTTCAGCGCCTCGGTCGCCTCGAGCCTGGTCTTCATCGCGACCGGCAACGTCCTGCTCGCGACGCTCGTTGGCGTGGTGGCGGCGATGCTCGTTGCGGGCCTCACCGGCCTGCTGCTGGCCTGGCTGGGCATCCGCCACAAGGTCGACCAGATCATCGCCGGCACCGTCATCAACATCGGCGCGTCCGGCATCACGAGCTTCCTGTTCCTCCGCCTCCTGCAGCACAACACCAAATACAACTCGCCGCCGTCCGTACAGCCGTTCGCGCTGCCGATCCTCTCGGACCTGCCGATCGTCGGCCCGATCCTGTTCGAGGCAAAGCCGTACGTGTATGTCGGCTACATCCTCGTGATCGTGCTCACGTACATGATCTATCGCACCCGCTGGGGCCTCCGCCTGCGCGCCTCCGGAGAGAAGCCCGCGGCCGCGGGGACCGTCGGCATCAACGTCCTCGCGATCCGCTACCGCGCCCTGTTCATGGCCGGCCTGATCACGGGCCTCGCCGGCTCGTACCTGTCGCTGGCGACGTCGGGCAGCTTCCAGATGGACATGGCGGCCGGCAAGGGCTTCATCGGGCTGGCGGCGGTCATCTTCGGCGCCTGGCACCCGGTCGGGGCATTCTTCGCCGCCGTGGTGTTCGGCTTCGCCGAGAACATGCAGTCGCTGCTCAACATCCTCGGCGTCGGCGTGGCGCCGCAGATCCTCAACAGCGTTCCGTACGTCGTGACGATCGTCGTCGTCGCGGGCGTGGTCGGGCGCGTTCGCGGCCCCGCGGAGGCCGGCCGCCCGTACGAACAGGGGTGAGCGAGCTCGTCGCCCGGCCCACGTACTACCCGGCGCCGGCCGTCCCGCGGACGGCGCCGCTCGGAACGCGCGAGCACCCGCTGCCGCTGATCATCGACAGCGACCCGGGCCTCGACGACGCGCTGGCGATCGGCCTGGCCGTCGCCCTGCCCGAGATCGACCTGCTCGCGGTCACCACGGTCGGTGGCAACGCCGACGTCCGCCACTGCACGACGAATGCGCTTCGGCTCCTCGGGGTCTACGGCGCCTCCCGCGTGCCCGTCGCGGAAGGGTCGCCGGGTGCGCTCGTCGGTGAGGTGGTTCGGGCGACCGCGATCCACGGCGAGGCGGGGATCGGCAACACCGTGCTGCCGGCATCGCCCGTCGAGGCGTCGAGCGAGCACGCCGTGGACCTCATCGCCCGGATCCTGCGCGAGCACCCGGAGCCGATCACGATCGCGCCGATCGGGCCGCTGACGAACATCGCGCTGCTCCTCCGGCTCCATCCGGAGCTTGCGCCACGCATCGCGCACCTGTGCCTGATGGGCGGCTCCATCGGCGATGGCAACACCACGGCAGCCGCCGAATTCAACATCTACGCCGACCCGGAGGCCGCCGCGATCGTGTTCGAATCCGGCGTGCCGATCACCATGATGGGCCTCGACGTGACCCACCAGGCCGTGCTCTTCCAGCCTGCGGTGGATCGTTTGCAGTCGCTCGGGACGCAATCGGGCAAGGTCGCGGGCGAGCTCGCCGCCTACGCCCTGGCCCGCGAAAGCCAGTGGTACGGGACGCCCCGGATGTCGGTCCATGACGCGGTGGCGGTCGCGCACCTCGCCTTTGACGATCTCGTGGCGGTCGCGGACTACGACGTCCAGGTCGACACGGGCGCCGGCCCGGGCCGCGGCCGGACCGTCTGCGACGGCCTGCTGCGCCGTCTCGAGCGCAAGGGCCGGCACGTGAACGCCCAGGTGGGGATCGCGATCGACCGCGATCGCTTCGAGGACCTGCTGGTCGACGCGTACTCGCGCCTGCCGTAGCGCGAGTCGGGGAGGGGACCCGTGCGCTACGTCGCGCTCGGTGACTCGTACACGATCGGCACGTCGGTCCGCGAGGCCGAGCGCTGGCCGAACCAACTAGCGGCCCGAGCTCCCGAGCTCGACCTCGAGCTGGTGGCCAACCTCGGCGTGAATGGCTTCACGTCACGCGACGTCATCGAGGTGGAGCTGCCGCGGCTCCCAGGTCTGCTGCCGGAGCTCGTGAGCCTGCTCATCGGCGTGAACGACGTGGTGCAGGGCGTGCCCGCCGAGACGTACCGCGCGAACGTCGCCGAGATCCTCGAGCGCGTCACCGCGAGCGTCGGCGCCGATCGCGCCTTCGTCGTGACCACCCCGGACTACACGGTGACCCCAGCCGGTGCCGACTACGGTGACCCGGCGCGGCAGTCCGCGGGCATCCGGCGGAACAACGCGATCATCGCGGAGCTGGCGACCGAGCGCGGGGTCCCGGTCGTCGACATCTTCGACATCTCCCTCGAGGCCAGGGACGATCGATCACTCGTGGCCGACGACGGCCTCCACCCGAGTGGCGTCCAGTACGAGCGTTGGGTGGATCGCATCGAGCCGGTGGTCCGCGGCCTGCTTGACCGATAGCGACGGCCGCCGGGCCGGGTCGGCGATAGACTGCGGGGCGGCCCCCGACCCATCTCCTCGAGCCAGGCGAGCCGGCGCGAGGTCCCGTCCATCGAACGCTGGTGCCCGCTTGCCGCTCGCCGCCAACGACTT
>DASSHR010000197.1:0-9868 GCA_035692745.1 Candidatus Limnocylindrales bacterium
CTTGTCGCCGAGCCAGTGGCTCGCGAAGAGCGCGATGCCGATCGTGATGGCGGTGAGGAAGGTCGTCTCGAAGCCGACCGCGGTGCCGGAGATGATGTTGGTGGCCGGGCCGGTCTTCGAGGCCTCGGCGATCTCACGGACAGGCCGGTACGAGCCGGCGGTGTAGTACTGGGTGATGTACACGAAGGCGACGCTCGTCGCCAGGCCGACGACGCCGGCAGCGAAGAAGTAGGTCCACGTCGGGAGTTCCAGGAAGGTGCCCACGGCACCGTTCGTGTTCATCATCACGTAGGTCGTGATGCCCAGCCCGACCACGGACAGCAGGGTGGTGACCCAGTAGCCGCGGTTGAGCATGTTCATGGGGTCTTCGGTCTCGTTGCCGCGAACGAAGAAGATCGCCACGATCGTGGCCAGCAGGCCGAACCCGCGGACGACGAGCGGGAAGAAGATCCAGGACTCGGGATGCGGCCAGCCGAGGTGCTGCGCGATCACGAACGCACCGACGCCGAGGATCATCGCGCCGATGTTCTCGGCGGCGGTGGACTCGAACAGGTCCGCGCCTCGACCGGCGCAGTCGCCGACGTTGTCACCGACGAGATCGGCGACGACGCCCGCGTTCCGCGGATCGTCCTCGGGGATGCCCTTCTCGACCTTGCCGACGAGGTCCGAACCGACGTCCGCGGCCTTCGTGTAGATGCCGCCGCCGAGCTGGGCGAACAGCGCCACGAACGAGGCGCCGAAGCCGTAGCCGACGATGAGGAACGGGGCCTGCTTGACCGTGTCCGGGTTCAGGCCGCCGAAGGCGACGAACATGCCGTACACACCGAGGAGCGACAGGGCGACGACGAGGAAGCCGGAGACAGCGCCGCCGCGCATCGCGACCTGGACCGCCTCGACGAGGCTGCGGCGAGCCGCGGCCGCGGTGCGCACGTTGGAGCGAACGCTGATGTACATGCCGATGATCCCGGAGGCCATCGAGCACGCAGCGCCGACGATGAACGCGATGCCGGTCCGGATGCCGAGATCGATGCCGAACACGTTCGTGTCGGCGACGTTCTCGGTCTCGAACGCGGAGATCAGGATGCCGACGCCGATCGCACCGACGACGGCGAGGATCGCAATCGTCGTGTACTGGCGCCGGATGAAGGCAACCGCGCCTTCGAAGATCGTGCCGGCAACGTCCTGCATCGCCTGCGTCCCGGTGTCCCGCGACAGCACGTCGCGGGCAAGCCACAGGGCGAACAGGACGGCGACGATGCCGGCGATCGGGATGATGAGTTGGAGCGTGCTCGCATCCATCGGGGCGGGTGTTCCTCCACTGTCCTCGGGCACGGACGCACAGGGCAGGGCGTCGCACGTGCTTGGCGATCAGGAAACTCGACCCGGGCGACTCGATCGGCTGGGCTGCGCCCACGACTCGACAGGCCCGCTCCGGACCGGGCCGGAGTCTAGCACGCGATCCGCTCCTATACTCCCCAACCTGTGAGCCAGCAGCAGTGATTCGGCGCGAGCTCCGCGCGGGGGAGAACTAGGCGCCGATGCAACGACTGCGTGCAGCGAACCGGCAGGCGGGCAGCCTCGGCTGCCTCTTCGAGGTCGTCGAGACCCTCGTCCTCACCGTGGTGATCTTCCTCGGCATCCAGACATTCGTCGCGCAGCCGTACAAGGTCCAGCAGGGCTCGATGGAGACGACGCTGATGCCGGACCAGTACGTGCTCGTCGACAAGCTGACGCCGCACTGGGCGCCGTACAAGCGCGGCGACATCATCGTCTTCGACCCGCCCGAGACCTGGACGACCGGCGGCACGAGCGTGCCGTTCATCAAGCGCGTCATCGGGCTGCCCGGCGACACGGTCCAGCTGCGCGATGGCCTCGTGTACGTCAACGGCGTCCAGCTCGACGAGCCGTACATCTTCGAGGAGAACGGCGTCCCGCAGACCACCGACCCGCAGGCCGGCGGCGCCAGCGAGTGGGTCGTGCCGCTCGACCAGCTGCTGGTGATGGGCGACCACCGCGAGAACTCGGCCGATTCGCGCACCTTCGGACCCATCGAGATCAAGCACGTCATCGGGCGCGCCTGGCTGCGCTACTGGCCGTTCGACACGTTCGGGATCCTGGCCACGCCCGGCCACCCCGAGCTCGACGGCGCAACCCCATCGGGACCCGGCCCGAGCCTGGCGCCAAGCCCCTCGTCATGAACCTGGCGCTGGTCGCGGTCGTCCTCGCGATCGGAGCCGGTGGCGTCATCGCGGTGTCCACCCGCGAGGCGGCCGCGGCCGTCATCGGCCTTGCCGTGTGCCTCGTGGCCGCAAGCCTCGCGGCCGATCCCCTTCCCTCCGCAGCCGTGCTCGGGGTGCGCGTCGTGGCCGCGCTCCTGGCCGCCGCGCTGATCCGCTGGGCCGCGGCCGAGCGCGCCCACCAGCCATCGCCCCTTGGCTGGCCAGGCGAGGCGCTCCTGGCCACGGCCGGGGCGGTCGCGGGCGCCGGCATCGCGGCGGCGCTTGCGACGTCGGGCCCATCGTTCGGCGGCATCGGCGGTGGCGGCACGGACGGACCCGTGGTGGCCGGCGGCGTCGGAACCTCGATGGGCCTGCTGCTCGCCGCCGGCACGATGCTCCTCGTGCTCGGAACGGCCGCGGTGCTCCATCCGCGGCCGGGGCTGCGGCGGGCGATCGGGCTGGTGCTGGTGACGCAGGCCGTGCTCCTGCTCCGCGTCGGCCTCGCCGGGCCGGCCACGGGACTCGAGGAGATCACCCGCGCCGCGCTGCTCGTGGCGGCCGCGGCGAGCGCCTCCGCGCTGGCGCGCGCCATCACCACCGCCGACGGCCCCGAGGCGCTCGAGTGACGCTCCTCGCGCTGATCGTGGTCGCCCTCGCGACGGGCTTCGCGACCATGCTCGTCGGCGATCGGCCGCGCCGCATCTCCCTGCTCATCGGCCTCGCCGGCTCGCTCATCGTGCTGGTGATCGCGCTGGCTCTGCCCGACGAGGAATCCGTCGCCATCGGCGACATCGGGATCGTCGTCACCCCGGTCGTCCGGGCGATGACGGTGGCCTGGTCGGCGACGGTGGCGGTGCTCGGCCTCATCGAGCTCGGCGTGGCCGGCCGTCCGACCGTCGTGGGACCGTCGCTGCTCGGGCTCGCCGTCGCGGCCATGGCCCTCGCGACCAGGGACGCCGCCAGCTCCGTCGCCGCGCTCGCCGCCGGCAGCGTGGCCGGCGTGGTGATCCCGGGCCTCCACGGCTGGCTCGAAGGGCCGACGACCGGCCGCCTCGCGACCACCCAGCGGTGCGCGCTTGCGGTGCTCGGTTCGGCGCTCATCGCGCTCATCGCCATCGCCTGGGCCGCATCGCCCGTGGGACCGCTGGGTTCGGATATCGGGTTCGATCCGACACCCCCGAGCCAGGTCGCGACCGGGCTGGCCCTGCTCGCGGTGGTCGTCGCGATTGCCGTCCGCTGCGGGCTCATCCCGCTCCATATCTGGGCGGCGCGGTTCATGGAAGGTGTGAGCCCGCTCGCCATCCCGGCGGCGTTCGCCTGGGGCAGCGCGGCGTTCGTGCTCGCGGTGCTCGACTGGAGCCAGGTCGCCCTCACGCCCGACGCCGTGGGGGGCCCGGAGCGGCTGTTGATCATCAGCCTGGGGCTCGTGAGCGTGGTGCTCGGCGGCCTCGCGGCGATGTTCCACGACGACATCGAGCACGTGCTCGGCTACTCCATCCTCGCGGACGCCGGCGTGGCCGTGCTCGCGTTCGCCTCCCTCGAGCCGGCCGCGGCGGCGGCGGCGCGCAACTGGCTGGTCGCCAGCGCGACGGTCAAGACCGCGTTCGCGGCGTGGTGCGGCGTGGTGCGCGCGACGTACGGCGGCCATCGGCTCGCCGACCTCGGCGGCTGGGCGCGCCATGCGCCGCTGCTCGGGGCGGCCTTCGGCGGGATCCTGATCGCGGCGATCGGCCTGCCCGGGATGGCCCTGTTCGATGCGCGGTCCGGGCTGATCTCGGGTTCGATGCCCGGCTTCGGGTCGATCCTGGCCGTGCTGGTGACGGCGATGCCGGCCGTCTACCTCGGGCGGATTGCGCTCGCCGGCGTGGCGCCGATCAGCGCGGCGGTGGGCGGCGGCCCATCAGGGCGTCCGAAGCGAACCCGCGGCGAGGCCGCGGGCTGGTCCGGCGTGCCGCTCCGGCAGGCGCTGCTCGCCTTCCCCGAGGAGGCGCGCGCGAACCGGGCGCCGCTGATGGCGCTCGGCGTGCTCGCGCTCGCGATCATGGCGCTCGCAACCGCGATCGGCGGCGCGGGCGGCTAGTCCACCCGGGCGTCTAGCCCATCCGGGCGGCTAGTCCGTGGGGCCGATCACCCAGCGATCGATGTCGCGCGCGTAGTCGACGAGCTCGCCCTCGTCGAACCACAGCGCGAGCTCGGCGGCGGCCGTCTCGGGGCCGTCGGAGGCGTGCACGAGGTTCTGGCCGGTTTCGATCGCGAGGTCACCGCGGATCGTGCCGGCGGCCGCCTCGTGGGCGCGCGTCGCACCGACCATGACGCGAACGGCGGCGATGACGTTCGGGCCTTCGAGGGCGATCGCGACGAGCGGGCCGGACGTGATGAAGTCGACCAGGCCGGGGTAGAACGGCTTCCCGGCGTGGACGGCGTAGTGCCGCTCGGCGAGGGAGCGGTCGACGCGCATCAGCTTGAGCCCGACGGGCTTGAGCCCGCGCTCCTCGAACCGGGCGAGGATCCGGCCGACGAGCAGGCGCTGCACGCCATCGGGCTTGATCAGGACGAGAGTTCGCTCGGTCACGAGGCCTCCAGGCTTTCCGCGGCCGCGTCGTAGGCGGCCTCGGCTTCGAGATGTCGGCCCAGCAGGCGCTGGGCGTCGCCGCGCAGGAGCGCGGCCCGTGGTTCGCGGCGCAGGTGCAGGACGTCGAGGACGGCCGGCGCCCGGGTTGGATCATGGCGCAGGACGAGCGCAAGGCGCAGGAAGGCGCTGTCGGGATCGACGTCGATCTCGTCGCGGGCGCGCGAGAGCTCGACGGCTGGATCCAGCTGGCCCTTGCGGCGGCGCGGGGGGTGCGGCGTGCTCGGCGGCGGGCCTGCCTCCCGAGTCGCAGCGGCAGCCTCCGCCTCCGCTTCCAGCTCCGCCCGGCGGAACAGCTGGGTCTGGGATTCGGCGCCACGCGCGGCGCCCGGACGCCGGGTGCCGCTTCGGTCGCGATCCGCGGACCGTCGGAGCTCGTCGAGGTCGCCGCGGTCGACCGGGCCCGCCGGCCACGACGCCCGCCGGGGCATGCCGGCGAAGAGGGCATCGAGGGTGGGCGCATCGGCCGACGGCAGCCGGTCCATCAGCTCGCGCGCGTCCTCCTGGCGCCCGTCGAGCGCCGCCGCCTCCGCGGCGATGCACAGGGCGACATCGTCCGAGCCCCCGGCGGCGAGGTGGGCGTCGGCTGCCTCCGCGGCACCCGCGGCGTCGCCGGTTCGCCAGCGTGCTTCGGCGAGGACGGCGAGGCTCGTCGTGTCGAGCTGGTCGCGGCGGACCAGGTCCTCGAGCTCGGCACGGGCGAGTGTCAGCTGGCCCAGCCGGAGGTGCACCCGCGCGAGGCGCACGTCATCGGCGGAACCTGCCGTCACGGTGTCGTTCGTCATGCCGGTAGTCTGAGGTGCCGGTCCAGCCCGCGCAGGAAACGCGCGGGCGCGACCACGGCCAACCGCAGGAGCTCGTCGCGGAAGAGCTCCTGCGCGAGCCGTGCGACGTCCTCGGCGCGCACGCGCCCGACGGCCTCGAGCGCCTCGTCGAGCGTCAGCACCCGATCGTGGAGCGCCTCCTGGCCGCCGATCCACGATGCGAGATGGCGGGTCTCCTCCATGCGCAGCTCGAGCCCGCCCGCGAGGTACGCCTTGGCCTTCCCGAGCTCGTCGTCGGCAACGTCGTCGTCGCGCAGCAACACCAGCTCGCGCAGGATCGCGTCGATGGTCCGGCCGACCCGCCCCGGGTCGACCCCCGCCGACACCTGGAGGGCACCGGCATCGGCATAGTCGACGACGCCCGACGACACGTCGTAGGCGAGCGCGTCGCGATCGACCATCGACAGGAACAGCCGGCTGCTCATCCCGTCGCCGAGGATCACGTTCAGCACGGCGAGAGCCCACGCGTCCGGGTGATCGCGCCGGAGGGCCGGCACGCCCAGCGTGACCTGCGCCTGCGTCGTGTCGCGCTTGCCCGTGAGAACCCGCCCACCGGCAGGCAGCGCCGGCGCCGGCGCGAAGCCGTGGACCGCACCGTTCCCACGACCGAACGCGGCGGCGGCCAGGTCGGCCGCCTCGGTGTGCTCGAGGTCGCCGGCCACGGCGACAATGGCATTCCCGGGCCGGTACGTGGCCTCCCAGAATGCCCGGATCCCGTCCGCCGGCAGCGCCCGCACGTCCGCCTCGTCGCCGCAGATCTCGCGGCCCAGGGCCGTCGCGCCGAACATCGCCTGCTGGAACAGGATCTGGCTGAACTCGGCAGGATCGTCGAGGTAGCCGCGGATCTCCTCGACGATGACCTCGCGCTCGCGATCGATCTCAGCGGGGTCCAGCGTCGGGCGGCTGATCAGCTCGCCGAGCACGGCCATGGCCCGTTCCGTCTCGCGCCGCGGCACCCGCGCCCAGTAGACGGTCGTCTCGCGGTCCGTTGCCGCGTTGAACGAGCCGCCGACGCCCTCGATCGCCTCGCTGAGCGCGCGCGTCGTCGGGAAGCGCTCGGTGCCCTTGAACGTCAGGTGCTCGAGGAAGTGGGCCATCCCCACCTGCTCCGGCGCCTCGAGACGGGAGCCCGCGGGGACGTAGGCGGCGACCGACACGGATCGCGCGGCGGGCAGGCGCGCGCTGATCACGCGCGGCCCATCGGGCACCGTCGTCCGCTCGAACATCGCCGGGATGGTACCCGTCAGGTCGCCGCGGGCCGGGAATCGAACGGCCGGCGCCTCGCGGCGCCGGCCGTTTCGTGAGCGAAGTTCCGCGATCCCCTACTTGGGCAGGATGGACTCGATCCAGTTCTGTCCGAAGTAGACGAGGAAGGCGATCGAGACCACCCACATGAGCAGGTGGACCTCGCTCATCTTGCCGCGCACGACCTTGATGGCGACCCAGCTGATGAACCCGGCGCCGATGCCGACCGTGATGTCGTAGGTCAACGGCATGAGGATCATGGTCAGCAGGGCCGGCAGGCCGTCCTCGACGTCGCCGACGTTGATGTCCTTGACCTGGGTGAACATCAGGTAGCCCACCAGGACCAGGGCGGGAGCCGTGGCCACGCCCGGGATGATTCCCGCGAGCGGAGCCAGGAGGATGGCGAGCAGGAACAGCACGCCGGTAACGACCGACGCGAAGCCGGTCTTGGCGCCTTCGGCGACGCCTGCGGCACTCTCGATGTACGTCGTGTTCGATGAGACGCCGCCAAGCCCGCCGACCGCCGCAGCGAGGCTGTCGACGAGGAGGACACGCCCGGCGCCCGGCACGGAGCCATCCTCGTTCGAGAGGCCGGCCTCGGCGGCGACGCCGGTGACCGTGCCCATCGTGTCGAAGAAGTCCGTCAGCATGATCGCGAAGATCACCAGCACCGCGGTGAGGACCGGGAGCGTGCTGAAGACGTTGGTGAGGTCAAACGCACCGAGGGTCGAGAAGCTCGGCGTGAGGACCAGCTCCTGCGGAATGCTCGTGACGCCCGTCGCGAGGGCGACGATCGTGGTCCCGATGATCGAGATGATCAGGGCTGCCTTGATCTTGCGCGCCCACAGCACGATCGTGAGCGCCAGCCCGAACAGGAACACGAACTGGCCGGCCTCGGTCGGCAGCGACGGCACCAGTGCCGGCCCGGAGGTCGGCCCGGTCGGGGTGGCGCCGGTGGACCCGATCAGCCCGCCGTTGAAGAAACCGATGAACAGGATGAACAGGCCGATGCCCGCGCCGATCGCGCGCTTGAGGGCGAGCGGAACGGCGTTCATGACGGCTTCGCGGAAACCGACGAGGACGAGGACCGTCACGGCGAGGCCTTCGAGGACGATGACGCCCATCGCTCCGGCGGGCGTCAGGCCGCGACCGGTCAGGCTGAACGCGACGATCGCGTTGATGCCAAGGCCGGCCGCGAGGGCGAACGGGTAGTTCGTCCACGCGCCCATGGCGATGGTCATGATCCCGGCGATGAGGGCCGTGCCGGCGGAGACCGCCGCCATCCCGGCCACGTCCAGCTTGAACCCGGCACCGAGGATGCTCGCGTTCACGAACACGATGTAGACCATGACCATGAACGTGGTCAGGCCGCCGCGTGCCTCCTGGGCCAACGTGGTGCCGCGTTCGGCAAACTTGAAATACGAGGCGATCGCGCTCACTCGGGTCTGTCCCTCCTCCACTGGCGCGTGTCACGCCCGGGCAAGGGGCGCGAACGCTGCTCCCTCCTCGCGAGCCCTGGGCAGGGCTCGACCTCGGCGCGATGGTACGCCCGCGCCGAAGCGGTTTTCCGGCGGATTCCGCAGGGCTCGCTGCGGGGGCGCTATTCCTCCGAAGGCGCCGAATCGAGCCCGAGCAGCTCCATCTGGACGAAGCCCGACGTGTCGAACGCGAGCTGGCGGGGCTCGAATGGCGACTCGCCGTCGCTACCACCTGGGGTGAACTCGACGACGACCGATTCGTCACCCTGGACCAGCGTGTACACGAGGAGCTGGTCGGGGCGCGTCTGGAAGTCGAGGTGCTCGAATGAATCGACGTTGAGCGTGATGGCGATCGGGGTGAAGTACGTCGAGACGTCGGGCTGGTCGACGACGATCCGCTCGACCCAGCCGGTGCCGTGCGCCGCGACCTCCCGCCCGCGCAGGTACCGATAGGACACGGTCTGCTTCAGGAGGGGTCGCAGGAGGTTGAGCATGTCCTCGCGGCTCGTGACCACGCCCTGGTTCACGAAGAATTTGGCCGGCGGCTGGCTGGGCACGGGACGCCTCCTCCGGGGCACGCGGGAGGGCGAGGGACGGCGCCGATGGTAGCGCTCGACCGTATGATCCCGCCATGCTCCTCGCGATCGACGTCGGGAACTCCAATGTCACGATCGGGTCGTTCCGCAACGGCGCGCTCGTCGCGGTCCGCCGGGCGGCGACGCCCAGGGCCGGCACGGCCGACGAGCTGGAGATCCTCGTCGAGGGCCTGCTCCGCCTCGACGACACCGCGTTTGCCGACGTCTCCGCGCTCGTCGTTGCCGCTGTCGTGCCGCGCGTCTCGGCGGCGCTGGAGGCCGTGGCGGCCCGTCGCGACCGACCGATCCTGCTCGCCGGCGCCGGCACCGTACCCCTGCCGATCCGGGTGGACCGTCCGGGCGACGTCGGGGCGGATCGGCTCGTGAACGCCCTCGCCGTCGCGCGCCTGTATGGGACGCCCGCGGTCGTGGTGGACCTCGGGACCGCGACGACGTTCGATTGCGTCGCGTCGGATGGCGCGTTCGTCGGCGGCGCCATCGCGCCGGGCGTCGAGCTCGGGCTCGAGGCGTTGGCGACGCGAACCGCGAAGCTGCCCCGGGTAGAGCTGCGCACGCCGGATCGCGCCATCGGGCGGGACACGGCGTCGGCGATCCAGAGCGGCGCGGTGCTCGGCTACCAGGAGCTGGTCACGGGCCTGCTCGCACGGATCCGTCGCGAGCTTGGGGATGCCGGCGACGTCGCGCCGGGCGACGTCCACGTCGTGCTGACCGGCGGGCTGTCGTCGCTGCCCTGGGTGGCCGCCATCGACGGCGTCGAGGCGGTCGATCCCGAGCTCACGCTGAAGGGCCTCGCGATCCTGCACGCCGAGGTCGCGGGCGGCCAGCCGCTGAGGCTGTCGCTGTCGTGAGCCTCGCGTGACGGCACGCCTCAAGGGTC